>NZ_CP100390.1:2230000-2530000 GCF_026016465.1 Alkalimarinus alittae | reverse complement strand
ATTAGAAAAGAAAGGGTTTGAGGGGCTTTATGAGGCTGCGTTAGTTTCCTCATCTGGCCAAGCGCCCGGAAGGCCGCATATTGCTTCAGCTATGGTAGAAAAGGGCTATGTAAGTAATGTGTCTGTCGCGTTTAAAAAATACCTTGGGGCAGGTAAAGTTGGTGATATTAGATCTGTATGGCCTGAGCTTAATGAGGTTGTTGGCTGGATTGTTGATGCCGGCGGTATTGCCATTATTGCACACCCAAGAAAATACAATATGACGGTTACAAAGCTACGGTCATTAATAGCTGATTTCAAAGCGTCTGGTGGTGAAGGGTTAGAAGTGATTACCTCTGGACAAAAACAAGGTGAGATTGGGCTTCTTGCTGATTTATGTACCAAATATGAGCTCAAAGGCTCTTTAGGTAGCGATTTTCACTCACCAACACAGCCTTGGGTTAAGCTCGGTGCAATACCTTCTTTACCTAAAAGCGTTAAACCTGTTTGGCTAGATTGGGCGTTATCTGTTTAGAGAGCGCCATTCTCGTGTTTATAACAATATTCATCATTATCTCGCTGGAAAAAACAGCGTGCCTGTCTAGACTTAGTTCTATTGATTAGTATTTGATAAATACCTAATTTTCGTATGCTAGCCCGTTATAACTTCAACCATGAAGGTGTCAAAATAGTGAATATTTCAACCACTGTTTCACAAGATAATACCGAATTGACGATATCTATTTTAGGAACATTTGATTTTAGTTGTGTGCAGGATTTTCGTGCCAGCTACTCTGGTGACGACCGCTATAAGAAATACACGGTAGACATGACAGAGGTAGATCATATTGATAGCTCTGCATTAGGAATGCTATTAAATATGAAAAAGACAGTAGGCGAGTTTACGGCTATTCGAATTGTTAATTGTAAGCCAAGCATCAAAAAAATATTCGAAATATCAAGGTTCGATAAAAAGTTTGATTTTAGTTAAGGGCTGGGTAAATAGTAATGAATGTCTTGATTGTTGACGACCAGCGAACGAATCGTGAAATTCTTACTTGGATATTAAAGGATCTTGGTCATGAGTGTGATCAAGCCGAGAATGGTGAAGAGGCCGTCAATATAGTTAAAGCTAAAGCACCTGACTTAATCCTAATGGATGTCGTGATGCCCGTCATGGATGGGTATCAAGCGACTAAAGAAATAAAGCAGCACCTTGGCAGCCAGTATGTGCCAGTTATATTTCTCACGGGGTTGGCGGATAAGTCAACACTCATTAAGTGTTTAGAGAGTGGTGGGGATGATTTTTTATCAAAGCCTGTTGATGAGATTGTATTGCTTGCAAAAATGAATGCACATGGCCGTACTCGTGAACTGAATGAACAGGTACGCAAGAAAAGTAGAGAGCTTGAGTATCACCACAATCGACTCCAGCAGGAGCACGCGATGGGTGAACACGTTCTTACTAATGCGATGAAAGATAGTGAACTTGATTCCCCTTGTATTAATCACTTTATTTCACCCGCATCGTTGTTTAACGGTGACTTATTGTTAGCTGCACAAAAGCCCGGTGGTGGGCTTTATGTATTTTTAGGTGATTTCACCGGACATGGTTTAGCGGCGTCTATTGGTGCGGTCCCTGTGTCACAAGCCTTTTATGCTATGACGGCTAAAGGCTTATCGTTAACAGAAATAGCCAGAACGTTAAATTTATCACTTTACAAATTTTTGCCTGATCATATGTTTTGTGCTGCGACACTGGTCGAGCTGAATCAAGTGGGTGATATGGCAAAATTATGGATGGGTGGATTACCGGATGGTGTCGTAATTTCTAAAGACTCAGGCTTAAAAGGAACAGTAACATCAAAGCATATGCCGTTAGGTATACTAGATGATGATGAATTTGAAGATGACTTAGAGTTTATAAAGCTAGCTGAAGGGGACTCGATTGTTTGTTACACCGACGGTATTACTGAAGGGATTAATAAACAAGGTGAGATGTTTGGTGAGGAGCGATTACAGTTACTGCTTGGTAAGCCTACTGATAACCCGCTTGAAGAGTTGATTGTAGGATTCAAACAGTTCAAAGGGGAGACCGAGCAAGAAGATGATATTAGTGTTGTGCAAATTAAATCAATGCCGACTGAATATACGCAGCAAGAGACAGGTTTCTGTGAGTCATCGCTCCCTTGGAGTATATCAACCACTTTATACGCGAGTGATTTGATTAAAACACAAGATCCAGCCGCTCAATTGCTGAATATGATGCCAAAAACGGAGAGGTTTAATGCGCATGCTGATACGCTTCGTACCATTATCACTGAGATATTTTCAAATGCTTTAGAGCATGGGGTTTTAGGTTTAGATTCAACGCTAAAAAACACGGAAGATGGTTTCTTGGAATATTACCATTTACGAGGTCAAAGACTACAAGCGCTTAGCGACGATTTTATTTCCATTGGTATTCAATATGCGCCGGAAATAGATAGCCAAAAATTAACTATAACGGTATCAGATAGTGGTAAAGGATTTGATTTTGAGTATGTTCAATCGTGCTTGAATGACGATATTGAAGAGCTTTCTTATGGTAGAGGCTTATTATTAGTGAGGTCTTTAGCTAAAGATATTGAGTTTGTAGATGGGGGGGCTACGGTTAACGTGCTGTATGACTTAGAGGTGGCTATTTAAGTTAGCATTGTTAGCGGTAGTTTAGTGCTTACAATTACCGCTATCGTTTTACAGGTTAAGTGCTTACACCCTGTGTTATTTATTTTCTGAGTGAAAGAACAAGAAAAGGTCTGTCATTAGCTCGGGGAGCTGCTCTTCAAATTGATCCATTATTTTTTCATTGTTGTTTATTTCAGAAAAGTCCTCGTCATTAAATAGTTGAGATAATGACATAATAGGAAGCAGTAGCTCTGCAACCAGGTCTTGGCTGCGTTCAAACCAGGCGGCTTCGTGATCTAAAAAGCCCTCAACAAAACCAGCACACCAGTTTGTTAGTGCCTCTTGGTAATATTCTTCCTCTGCATCATCAAAAGGTAGTTCAATTGTTCTACCTGCTGAAAGCTCAGCTGAAATACCGTTTCTTAATTTAGCAATTATGGCTTCTGCTTCTGTTAGTTTTTCAGGGCTGATGCCTTTATGTTCGTTGAACACAAGCTCAGTTATTGCTTTATCGGTAATCTTTATGGGACCTACAACAAAGGCACAGGCTAGTCCGTGAACACCAAAATAGTCCAGTGTATCTTCAGCAAACTCGTCCTCAAATAGAATATCCTCTAGAGTGTCGATATCATGATCTGAGACAGAAGATTGAAATGATTCGCTCATTACTGTGAGTCCTAATTGATGGGTTATTTTGAGTTTAAACTAAAAAGACACTGACCAAGCGAGGTTTTCGTAGGCCAGTGTCTAGTCGAATAAGGCTCTGTCTTTAAGAGTCTGTTTTCTCTGAAGGTGAATCTGTATTAGCAGAGGCTTCAGGTGAGGTGTTTGCTGATGCTGATTCTTGTTTTCTTCTTAAGCGCGGGTCATTTGCCGCCCTTGATCCACGCTTTCGACGGGGTTGAGCTGGCTTGTTGCTAGCTTCGCCTTCGTTAGATTGTGATTCAGTAGGCTTTGCTTCCGCTTTAGGTGCTTCCGCTTTAGACACTTCAGCTTTAGGCGCTTCAGCTTTAGGCGCTTCCGCTTTAGGCGCTTCCGCTTTAGGCGCTTCCGCTTTAGGCGCTTCCGCTTTGGGCGCTTCAACCTTGGCCGTTACAACCTTAGGAGCCTCAGGCTTGACTACAGACTCGTCCTTTTTATCAGCCTTAGCTGGCTTAGGTGACGCTGTTGCAGTGGTTGATTTTTCTTCGATTGCTTTAGCAGGTGCACTTGCAGCTGATTCAGTTGTTTTAGGCGCGCTAGGGCGTCCTGCATTAACTGGCTTGCTTTCTTGTGTTTCTTGTGCTGGGTCACTGACTTTAGCGCCTGGTGCTTTAGTCTCGCTATTAGTGTGTGATTGAGAGTTTTCGTTATTCTCAGCTCTTCTGTTAGACGGCGCGCGTCTTGGTGTGCGCTTTCTTTCTGCTGGCTTCTCTTGGTTTGCCTTGCTTTCTTGAGATGGCTGGCTTGTCTGAGGAGCACTTGCAACGGCTGAATCTGTTTGTTGTTGCGGCTTCATTGCTGTTTCTTGCATCTTAACCGGCTCGGGTGCTGCTGTTGCATTCTGTTTATCAGCGGCTCCTGTCGAACGGTTTGATGTGTTGCGCTCATTAGATCTGTTGTCACCGCTCTTGTTTGGGCGGTTACGCTGATCTGTTGGCTTACTATTTCTATTGCGTCTAGGTCTACGATTTTCATCTGTAGAGGGCGTAGCAGCATTAGTGTTTTTTGACTGAGGCGTTGTCTCTTGTGATGTATTTCTGGCTAGTTTAGCAGGTGCATCATTTCGAGTTTGCTTTTGGCGGCCACCTCTATTTGAAGGCTTTCCACCTCGTTCAGGACGGTTACGCTGTGTATTACGAGATGTTTGTTGGCGTGTTCTTGGCTCAGGCTTAACTTCTGCTTTCTTTTCTTCTTCGGCATTACCACCAAATAAAGACGCTATTTTTTGAGATAGCTTTTTAAGTAAGCCTATTTCTTCAGAGGTTGGTGCAGGTGTTGGAGCGCTTGGCTTCAATGTTTTAACTGCTGCTTCTTCTCTAACTGCTTGCTTAACAGTAGGCGTTGCCGTTGGTTGGTGTTCTGGTGCTTCAGATTTTAGCTCGTAGCTGACCGTGTCATCGATGGATTCATCATCACGCATTCTTAAAACTTCGTAATGAGGCGTTTCCATGGTCTCGGTAGGAACGATAACAATTGTTACACCTTGGTTTTTCTCGATTTCTGCTATTTGAGCGCGCTTTTCATTCAGGAGGAATGTTGCAACAGAGATTGGGAGAAGGGCCCGCACTTCAGTTGTTTTCTCTTTTGATGACTCTTCATACATTAAGCGCATGATAGATAGGGCCATAGAATCGATGCTTCTGATAGAACCCTGACCACTACAACGTGGACAAACTTCATTACGTGTTTCACCGAGAGACGGACGTAGTCTTTGGCGTGACATTTCAAGAAGGCCGAATCTTGAGATCTTGCCGACTTGTACGCGAGCGCGGTCAAGCTCAAGCGCCTGTCTCATTCTTGATTCTACTTCGCGCTGATTGCGAACAGGGCTCATATCGATAAAGTCAATAACGATTAGACCACCCATATCACGCAAGCGAAGTTGTCTAGCAATTTCGTCAGCGGCTTCAAGGTTAGTATTGAGTGCGGTTTCCTCAATATCGCTACCCTTTGTTGCGCGGGCAGAGTTAATATCAATTGATACTAATGCCTCAGTTGGATCAATTACAATCGAGCCACCAGAAGGGAGCTTCACTTCACGCTGAAATGCGGTCTCAATTTGAGCTTCGATCTGATAACGGCTAAATAGAGGTATGTCATCTTCATAAAGCTTAATTTTGTTTTCATAGGCTGGCATTACAGACTGCACAAAGTTTACAACATCTTCGTAAACTTCAGGTGAGTCAACGAGTACTTCGCCGATATCCTGACGCAGATAATCACGTATAGCACGTATGATTACGTTGCTTTCTTGATAAATAAGAAATGGGGCTTTTCGGCTCTCGGCTGCATGGGTAATAGACTCCCAGAATTGGTGCAGGTAGTCTAAGTCCCATTGTAATTCTTCTGTATTTCTACCAACACCCGCGGTGCGCACTATTGCGCCCATTTGTTTTGGGATCTCGAGGCCTGCAATGGCTTCTCTTAGCTGGTTTCTGTCTTCACCTTCTATGCGCCGAGAAATGCCGCCCGCTCTAGGGTTGTTAGGCATTAAAACTAAGTAACGACCGGCTAGGCTTACAAAGGTTGTTAGTGCAGCGCCCTTGTTGCCACGCTCTTCTTTGTCTACTTGTACAATGACTTCTTGGCCTTCAGCGATAACATCTTTGATGTTAATTCGGCCTTCTCTTGAGGACGATTTCTTGAAATATTCTTTAGATATCTCTTTAAGAGGAAGGAATCCGTGCCGTTCTGCTCCAAAATCTACAAAAGCCGCTTCTAGGCTCGGTTCTACACGAGTAATTCTGCCCTTATAGACGTTTGCTTTTTTTTGCTCGCGGGTACTTGATTCTATGTCCAGGTCATATAGCTTCTGACCATCTACAAGCGCAACGCGTAACTCTTCTGCCTGAGTCGCGTTAATTAGCATTCTCTTCATGTAAGGATTATTTTCCAGTTTAGCACTGAAGGCATGATGGGAGGAGGGCGGTATTCGAACGATGATTGATAATTATATAACTATCGGGGATAAACACGTTTGTAGTGTGTTCATCAAAACCAAACAGCGTGGTCAATTGCCAGCGTTTTGGTGAGTTGATGGTGGAATATCAACTACTTGACTGATACTAAATCAGTTCTGGATCAGGTGCATAAAACATTGATGTGTTAGCGTTGTGAGTCCGCCTTTCGGAGTTTGCATAGCACTTTCTTTATTCCAGTGTTCTGCGGACTTAATAACAGCGATATATACCCTGTTAACGGCTAACTGAATCGTTGTTAGCTACCTGACTCAATCATCTACTTGTTGTTCAATGTGCGGTAAGTATGGTCTTACATCCCGTGGTTTATACTCAAAGTAAAACATCTTTGGGCTGCCGACTGACTACACTACAAATTCGAAAACTGTACTCTATCCTGCATATAACTTCAGTGCGGATCAATTATAAAGCCTTTAACGCTTTGCTTTAATGAAAGCAAATATAAAGACATCCGTTGTTCTAATTTGGCATGAATTTCATCCACTCAATGCTAAAAGAGTATTCTAAAGCACAGAATTGAGTGTAATGCGTTTCATGACCGAGTGTTCATATAGTTGAACACTAAATCTGCTGACTAACCTGTAAACTTGACCCTAAATACTTTTGGTAAGGAACGGTTGTCTGCCCAGGGTTCTCTCTTATTACAAGAAGGTTAAAAGCCTTCATATCTTAGAGAAATACCAATCTGTTAAATCTAAATGGTATTAAATCTGCTCTTTGGAAATAACCAGTTATATTTCGTCTGAAATAATCGACCCACTCTGTTAGAATGGACGTTTTTTCGAGCACTTACAGAATATAACAGTATTTCTATACAGCATCAAACCCACGCGTGCATATTCAGTACCACAGTTTATGAAAATGAGTGGGTTTTTGGCATTATAATAGATATGGGTTTGGCCCTATGCTGTATAAATAGTGTTTATTTACTTATCTCAACTTCACTTAAGTCCTCTATATATGAATGATAAAGTTAACGCTTCTGCCGTCAGTGATACTTTACCTAGAGCTGATACGTCGTCTGTCTCTAATAAGTTGGGTGCGACTGAGGGTGTGAGTAGTCCCAAGGTGCAGTTTGTGACCGTAACTGAGAATAATGAAACGCAGCGGATTGATAATTTTTTGTTACTAATTCTAAAAGGTGTTCCAAAGAGTAAAATTTATAGAATAATAAGAAAGGGCGAGGTGCGGGTGAATAAAGGGCGAGTTAAGCCTGAATATAAGTTAGTGGCAGGGGATGTTGTTCGAGTTCCGCCTGTTACAGTTAGGACTGAGAGCTCACCTGTTAAGCCAAGCGACAAAATTACGACGTTGCTAGAGAATTCAATTATATTTGAAAATAAAGAGTTGCTGGTCATTAATAAGCCTTCTGGGCTTGCTGTGCATGGTGGTAGCGGCATTAACCTTGGTGTAATCGAAGCATTTCGAGCCATAAGGCCAGATGAAAAGTTTTTAGAGCTTGTTCACCGATTAGATCGGGATACTTCAGGTTGTTTATTGATTGCGAAAAAAAGACCGATGCTGAAATACCTTCATCAGTGCTTGAGGGAAGACGGTATGAAGAAAATCTATCATACGGTTGTTGTGGGTAAGTGGCCTAGTCATGTTCGTGAGGTTAATGCGCCTTTACTTAAAAATGAATTGAAGTCGGGTGAGCGAGTTGTCACAGTTACTCAAGAGGGTAAGCCTTCTTTAACTAAATTTAGGCTGATAGAGCGATATAAGGGCTTTACACTGGTTGAAGCAAGCCCTATTACAGGACGAACTCACCAAATTCGTGTGCATGCGACCTTTGCAGGCTACCCTATTCTGGGTGATGAGAAGTATGGTATCGATGACATTAATAAAGATATGAAGCGCCTGGGGGCTAAACGGTTAATGCTGCATGCAGCTGAATTAGCTGTCAAACTTCCTTCTGAGCGAAAAGTGACGGTATTTAAGGCACCGTATGAGAGTAGTTTTGCCAAAGTGGTTGATGGGTTGTCTTTAGCAGGAGGGCAGTTTAAAGGGGGCGAGAAATGAAGTATAAGGTGGTTGCTTTTGACTGGGATGGTACGCTAGTAGACTCGGTTGATCATATTGTTCGTAGTATGAAGCAGGCCGCTGCGAAGATGTCGTTAGATGAGCTGCCAGATGAGCGTGTGCGTAATATAGTTGGTCTGGGGATGACGGAGGCGATTCAAACACTTTATGCCACGCTTGCAGATCAGGATGTAGATGTATTTCGGTCGCATTATGGGGAAGCATTTTTTGCAACCGAGGTGGGTGCTAGGGATTTATTTCCGCATGTAAATATAGTGCTTGAACAGTTGTCTGAACGAGGAGTTCGGCTTGCAGTTGCTACGGGAAAGAGTCGTAGAGGTCTTGATATTGCGCTGAAATCAACAGGGCTTCAGCAATATTTCTCCATTGAGCGTTGTGCTGATGAGACTAAATCTAAGCCTCACCCTTTAATGTTGAATCAAATTATGTCTGAGCTTGGTGTTCAGCCCCATGAAATGTTAATGGTGGGCGATACTGACTTTGATATGGAAATGGCTCAGCGGGCAGGAGTCGATCGAATGGGGGTTTCCTTTGGTGCTCAACCTAGGGCTCGATTGGAAAAGTATCAGCCTATTGTGGTGGTTGATAGTCTGAATGAACTGGCTAAGCATTTGATGGGTTGAGTTGTGAATCGTTAAAATATTGAATTAACACAATGTTTTATATAAGTTTGTCTATGTTGGATATTTATAAGATTAATACGGATGCTAGAGGATGATCAGTTGAACGATATACGGCCTGAAAGTACTAAAGAGTGGAAGGTTATTGAGAAAACAATGCTTCAGATGAGTGCCGAGCATCGGCGTTCTAGGCGCTGGGGGATCTTTTTTAAGTTCTTAACGTTTACCTATTTGTTTGCGCTGCTCTATTTGTTTAATGCGAATATTGATTCTAGTAGTGTTGCTGTGGGTAATGGGCATACTGCGATAGTTGATGTAAGTGGGGTAATCGCTGTAAATGAGGATGCTGCTGCCGACGTTATTGTGGGTGGGCTCCGTAATGCATTTAAAGATAAGGGCACTAAAGGTATTATTCTAAGAATAAACAGCCCTGGCGGGAGTCCGGTTCAGTCTGGTTATGTTTATGATGAAATTAAAAGGTTGAGAGGCTTATACCCTGAAACTAAGGTTTATGCGGTTATTGGTGATATTGGTGCGTCGGGCGCTTATTACATCGCTGCAGCAGCTGATGATATTTATGCTGATAAGGCGAGTCTTGTAGGGTCGATTGGCGTTACCGCCGCAGGTTTTGGGTTTGTTGAAACGCTCGATAAGTTGGGCGTTAAACGTCGTAGTTATACGTCAGGAGATCATAAAGGCTTTTTAGATCCGTTCTCGCCTGAAAAAGATGAAGAGGTGGCGTTTTGGAAGACTGTTTTAACTACGACTCATAATCAATTTATTAGCAAGGTTAAAGAGGGGCGTGGTCAGCGTCTTAAAGATGACCCTAAATTATTTTCGGGGTTGGTCTGGAGCGGCGAGCAAGCACTCGATTTAGGCTTGATAGATGGCCTTGGAAGCCCAGGTTATGTGGCTAGAGAGATTGTTGGAGAAGAGAATATAGTGGATTTCACGCCTAAGCCTGATCCATTTGAGCGGTTTACTAAGCGTCTAGGTGCCTCAATGGGTAATGCAATTTCAAATAGTGTTGTAAGTGGTGCTATGAAGCTTCAATAGTATGGTGCTTGTTTATAGATTACGAATATCTGGGTGGTCAAGTTTTGAGGGGGCACCCTTTACAGCTTGACTGTTTGATATCTATTCAGAAATGGTTGTCATTCCCGCGAAGGCGGGAATTCGAATATTAAACCACACTAATATAGTGGACCCCCGTCTTCGCGAGGGTAGCAAGAAGAATCAAGCGTGGTGTTATGGAATGGCGCTAGTTATTTCTCTTGCTTAGAGGGTTTACTGACTCATTTCGTAATAGCTCAAGCAGTTTTATTAAGGGTAGTCCGACTAATGCGTTGATGTCATTTCCTGTGAGGCTTTCAAATAAGCAAATTCCCAGCCCCTCCACTTTAAAACTACCTGCACAATCATAAGGTTGTTCGAGTCTAAGATAATTGTCTATCTCGTCATTAGAAAGTGTTCTAAAGGTGACGTCGAAGGGTTCAATAATAAGTTGGTGGTTGTGCGTGGCTGTATTTAAAAGAGATAAGCCTGTTAGAAATGTTACGCGCTTACCGTTGCAGGCTTGAAGTTGCTTAATCGCATTGTCATGAGTGTGCGGTTTTGTGAGAATGGTGCCGTCACTTAGTGTGGCAATTTGGTCTGATGAAATGATTAGGTGGTTTGGAAAGTTACTCTGAATAGCGAATGCTTTTTCTTGAGTGACTCTTGCAACCAATGCTTCGGGGCTTTCATTATTGTGCGCGCTTTCATTAATATTAGGTGACACAGAAATAAACGGAAGGTTTATTTTTTCTAAAATTGCGCTTCGGTATGGGGATGATGAAGCTAAAACCAGGGGTAAGTCGCTCATTATGGGTCCTATTTCTCGGTTTTACACTGTATTTGAATGAGATGCTTAGAATATATGCTAAATTCAGCATAATGTTTTGACAATACTTAAATTCGCCCCTAAAATTGCGCGCTTATGTCAAAGATGCCCTTACCACTAACTGTTAATCCAGTGAAACTTGCGGAGCAGGGAACCGAACTTGTTGGTTCTATCTCTTTAAGTAAGTTGCCAAGAGTATCAGAGTTACTTGTTAGCTCTGAGGGTGACGTGAATGCAGAGTTAGTGTTTGGTCGCGATGAGCAAAGATTAAGAATATTGAGTGGCAAGCTATCATGTGATGTTTCCATGGTTTGTCAACGTTGTCTGGAGCCGGTTACTAAATCAATTCAATCTGAATTTACTTTAGGACTTGTTTTAACTGACGAGCAAGCCATAAATCTTCCTAAGATTTATGAACCGCTTATGGTTGAGCTAGATGACAATATGGAGCTCTCTGATATACTTGATGAAGAGTTGCTCTTGAGTGTTCCAATGTTTGCTTACCATGAGCCAAAAGACTGCAAAGTGGATGCTTCTATCGTTGATTTTTATGACGAAGAATTAGAGGTTGAAGCAGTAGAAGATACAAAGCCAAACCCTTTTGGGGTTTTGTCTAACATTAAATTCGATAAGTAACGTAGTATTCTTATCTGAGATTACTTGGAGTAAATAACCAATGGCAGTTCAAAAGAGTAAAGTAACTCGATCTAGACGTGGACAGCGTCGTTCACACGATTCATTGAGTGCAACTACACTATCTACCGATCCTACTACTGGTGAAGTTCATCGTCGTCACCACGTGACTCCTGATGGTTTCCTACGTGGTAAAAAGGTAATTGAGTCTTCTGACGACTAATACTGCTTTGGTTGGCCGAGTCACTGTTGCTGTTGATGCAATGGGTGGGGACTTTGCTCCCCAGGCAACAGTCATCGCAGCACTAGAAAGTCTCAAAAGAAATGAGGCCTTAAGTATTATCCTGGTCGGTGATCAGAGTAAGCTTGAGGCTTTGTTGTATCTGAATTTCGACAAAAATACCCCTCTCTCTGGGGATATGCCTATTGTATCTGAAGTACCTGATAACCCTCCTTTAGCTCCGCACCTCAAAACGCTGTTTACGGCCTATAAAGAAAGTGGTCGTTTAATTATTCATCATGCGCCAGACGTTGTATTGATGAGTGATAGGCCTTCCCGAGCACTTAGACGAAAACAAAATTCTTCAATGGCGATTGCGCTCCAGTTGGTTAAAGACGGTGTTGCGGGTGGTTGTGTAAGTGCGGGGAATACGGGTGCATTAATGTTACTTGGTCGCTCTATTCTAGGTATGTGTCCGGGTATAGATCGCCCTGCAATCACTAAAAAACTTCCCGCTCCCAAAGGCAGTTGTTACGTCTTGGATCTTGGTGCTAATGTCGACAGTACTGCTGAGCACTTGTATCAGTTTGGTTTGATGGGGTCGATACTTGTTGAGACCCTTGAGGGTATCGATAAGCCTCGTGTTGCTCTAATTAATGTTGGCGAAGAAGAGATAAAGGGAAGTGAGCAGGTAAGATTGGCATCCAGCATGTTGGTAGAGTGCGATGGTATTAATTATGTTGGCTACATTGAGGGAAGCGATCTATTTAATGATGTTGCTGATGTAGTGGTATGTGATGGTTTTGTGGGTAACATTGCTTTGAAAACGGGTGAGGGGGTTGCAAAGCTACTATACCAGTCTCTTTTTCGAATATTTGAAGCTCATTGGTATACCCGCATTTTGGGTAAGTTGGTTATACCGTTGTTTAGGCGGTTATTAAAGAAAATTGATCCAGCTAAGCATAATGGCGCTCTTTTCATAGGCTTACAAGGTGTTGTAGTGAAGAGTCATGGTAATGCAGACGCCGAAGCCTTTTCATGTGCTATAGATCAGGCATTCAATGAGGTTGAACGAAAGGTGCCTGACATGATAAATAGCCGGCTTGATGAGTTACTTTTTTAATAATCCTTGTGCTAGGTTTTGATACCTCAGGCAGCAATGCTGTCATTTTGGGTGATTCAGTTAAGGTATATAGCGTGCCATATGGCAACTATACCAATGGCTAATCGTGATAACTAAATTAATCAATTACGCTGCAATTATGAAAACATCGATTTTATTTCCGGGTCAAGGTTCACAGTCCATAGGTATGCTCTCAGATGCGTACGCTGAATTTGAGGTTGTTCGTAACACCTTTGCAGAAGCGTCTGAAGCGCTTGGATTTGATATGTGGGCTTTAGTGAGTGATGGCCCCTTAGAAACGTTAAATAAAACTGAAAACACTCAACCTGCCATTTTGGTTGCGAGTGTTGCATTGTATCGCGTATGGCAGGAGCTAGGTGGGGGTGCGCCTTGTTGTGTTTCAGGGCATAGTTTGGGTGAATACACTGCGTTGGTCGCTGCAGAGGCCTTATCGTTTACTGATGCGGTAAAATTAGTGCAGCTTCGCGGTCAGCTAATGCAACAAGCGGTTCCTCTTGGGGAAGGCGCAATGGCGGCTATTATCGGTTTAGATGATGAAGGTGTTGTTAAGGCGTGCGAGACAGCCTCGCAAGGCGATGTGGTTTCTGCGGTTAACTTTAATGCGCCTGGCCAAGTGGTGATTGCCGGAAGTAAGACGGCCGTTGATCGAGCGATTATCGCCTGTAAAGAAGCTGGCGCTAAACGAGCATTGCCATTACCGGTGAGTGTTCCCGCTCATAGCGCTCTGATGAAGCAGGCCGCTACACGTTTAGAGGAAGCACTTAGATCGCTTGATTTTAATGATGCTGTCATACCTGTTATACAGAATGTAACGGCTACTTTAGAGACAGATAAAAGCATACTAATCGATAATTTAGTAAAACAGCTCTATTCTCCGGTGTTATGGACTCAGAGTGTGAAATGCGTGGCAGAGCAAGGGGCGGAAGCGGTAGTAGAATGTGGCCCGGGTAAGGTGTTATCAGGTTTAGTTAAACGAATTGATCGAAACCTTGTTGGTTTTACTATTGAAAACCCGGAAAAATTGAGAGAAGCAGTACAGGAAACATCTAAGTAATATTTTGATGTCTCAGCTAATAAAGTATGTTTTACATTATGCAGCTAGACCGAAGACGGTTGATCATTTAAGTCTGGCTATAAGGGAGTTGTAAATGTCTTTAGAAAATAAGGTTGCATTGATTACGGGTGCAAGTCGGGGAATTGGGAAGGCTATTGCAAAGACATTGGCGACTCAAGGCTACACCGTGATTGGAACCGCGACGACAGAAGAGGGTGCGTCAGCGATCTCACACTACTTTGCTCGCTGGGGGTTAAGCGGTGATGGTATAGTGATGGATGTGTCTAATTCTCAGTCAGTAGAAGATGGAATTGATCAAGTTAAGTCGGCATACGGCGTGCCATTAGTGTTGGTTAATAATGCCGGTATAACTAAGGATAACTTGCTGCTAAGAATGAAGGCAGATGAGTGGGATTCGGTATTAAATACAAATTTATCCTCTATGTATAGAACATCCAAGGCCGTAATGAGAGGGATGTCTAAGGCCAAATGGGGCAGGATTATTAACGTAAGTTCAGTGGTCGCATCGATGGGTAATGCTGGACAAGTGAATTATGCTGCTGCAAAGGCTGGTGTAGAGGGGTTTTCTCGCTCATTAGCAAAAGAAATGGCGGGCAGAGGTATTACTGTAAATTCGGTAGCGCCTGGCTTTATCGATACAGATATGACTAAAGAGCTTAACGAAGACCAAGTTAATTCAATGTTGTCGATTATACCTGCTAACCGGCTAGGTAGCCCTGAAGAGGTTGCTGCAGTTGTGGGGTTTTTGGCGAGTGATGCAGCTGGGTATGTGACAGGTGAAACAATCAATGTAAATGGTGGAATGTACATGGGGTAATAGTGTTGGATTAGTGTCCAACCTAAGCTTTTATGTTCAAATCACGCTTGTTTAAGGTTTTATATTCTACTAGACTAGCACGCAACTAAGTGCTTGGTTTATATATAGTGAGGAAAGTATGAGTACAGTCGAAGAGCGCGTTAAAAAAATTGTTTGTGAACAACTAGGTGTTAAAGAGTCTGAAGTACAGAATACTTCTTCTTTTGTTGAAGATTTAGGTGCAGACTCTCTGGATACAGTTGAGTTAGTGATGGCGCTTGAAGAAGAGTTCGAGACCGAAATTCCTGATGAAGAAGCAGAAAAACTTGCCTCTGTGCAGAATGCAATCGACTACATCATCTCGAACCAATAAAAAGTTAGTTTTATCTTAGCCAAGCCATAGGCCGCACGAATTTCAATTTCGAGCGGCTTTTTAGTTTCTAGCGCACCGAGTTATTTTTCTTTATTTGAAAAATTAACTGATTTTTATACCAAGTAAGTGAGGTTTCAAATGGCATTAAGGAGAGTGGTTGTGACTGGTACCGGTATGTTATCTCCCTTGGGAAATAACACGGCTGATTCTTGGGATGCGGCAATAAAAGGTGTTAGTGGCATTGGCTACATTGATAATTTTGATACTGAACGCTTTGCTACCAAAATAGGTGGAGCGGTTAAAGGGCTAGATATAGAGCAGTACCTTAGCAAAAAAGATATCCGTAAGATTGACCGCTTTATGCAATATGGTTTAGTTGCCGCTATTCAGGCTGTTGAGTCTGCAGGGCTTGATACGTGTGAGGATGAAGCGTTACTTGAAAAAGTCGGCGTGGCAATCGGTTCGGGGATAGGTGGCTTAGAAACTATTGAGAATAACTATAAAGCGTTGCTGGATGGTGGGCCAAGAAAGGTTTCTCCGTTTTTCGTACCTGGCTCGGTGATTAATATGATCGCAGGTAATCTGGCGATACGTTACGGGTTTAAAGGGCCTAATATTGCTATTACGACAGCTTGCACCACTGGTACACACAATATTGGTTATGCCGCGAGAACAATTGCTTATGGCGATGCTGACATTATGCTTGCTGGCGGAGCTGAAATGGCCACTACGCCAACAGGCTTAGCTTCATTTTGTTCGGCAAGGGCACTATCAACGCGTAATGATGAACCTGAGCGCGCAAGCCGGCCGTGGGATAAAGATCGTGACGGTTTTGTGCTAAGTGACGGGGCAGGTGTTATCGTATTAGAAGAATTGGAATGTGCGAAGAAACGCGGTGCGAACATTCTATGTGAGCTTGTCGGTTTTGGTATGAGTGATGACGCATTTCATATAACGTCACCTTCAGCAAACGGTGAAGGGGCTCAGCTTTCGATGAAGCGAGCGATAAACGACGCTAGCCTGAATACCTCTCAAATTGGTTATATTAATGCTCATGGGACTTCAACCTCACAGGGCGATATCGCAGAGTGTCGAGCTATAAAAGCTGTATTCGGCAGTGATGCACCCTCGTTAAAAGTCAGCTCCACTAAGTCAATGACTGGCCATCTATTAGGGGCTGCGGGTGCTGTCGAAGCTATTTTTTGTATCAATAGTATCTTGCACAACATTGTTCCACCCACCATCAATTTAGAAAACCCTGATGATGAGTGTGATCTCAACTTTGTCGCAAATAAAGCGCAAGAAGGCGTTGTAAATTACGCTTTATCGAACTCTTTTGGTTTTGGCGGAACTAATGGATCTCTGTTGTTTGCAAAGTTTAACGGGTGACTCAGTTGCCCGTTAGTGAAGCGTTGTCACCCCCTGTACTGATTAATGGTGTATTTAAAGACGCTCTCGATGTCTTTGATAGGGGATTTATGTATGGCGATGGTTTATTTGAAACCATTAGAGTGGTTAATGGTGAGCCATTGTTATGGGTATATCACTGTAAAAGACTCACGGATGGTTGTAAAAAGCTAAAAATCCCTACCGATACTGAACTGACACAACGTTTAAAATCTGGACTTGATAGCGTTGTTAAAAAAGCCGGGAAAGCCAACGAAATTTGCGTAGTTAAAATCATTGTCTCTAGAGGGGCCGGCGGTCGAGGTTATCAACTGCCTGCTCAGACTAGCCCTAGCGAAGTCATTATTTGTTATCCGCTTCCAGAATACCCATCAGATTACGCTTCAGAGGGTGTTAACTTAATGACCTGTCACCACAGGCTCTCTGAAAATCCTGCGTTAGCGGGCATTAAGCACCTTAACCGATTAGATCAAGTACTCGCGAGTGCTGAGTTAGACTCGTCTGTGTCAGAGGGGGTAATGTTAGATCAAAAGGGGCGTGTGATAGAGGGTACAAAGTCTAATATCATATTCTTTGAAAGTCAGGGTATTGTGTCGCCAAATACTAAATTGTGCGGTGTTGATGGGGTTGCTAGACAATTTATTTTTGATAATGTTAAAAAGCTAGGGCTCAGCGCCCGTATTGATACGGTTACGCCATCTACTATAGCTGAGTTTTGCGGGATGGCGATTATTAATAGTATTTTAGGGGTGTGGCCTGTGCGTCGATTAGATGGTAATGAGTTACCTATTAGCCCTCTAGTTTATAAAATACAGCACTTACTAAATGATCAATTGAAGTATGAGTATAAGGTTTGAATAAATTATTAATTACCCTGATTTCCTTCGTCATAGCGTTATCGGTATGCGCTATTTCTGTTGTTGCTTATTATCAATATGAGCTTGATCGACCGATCCCAGGGCTTGATGATACAAAGGTTATAGAGATTCGATCAGGTCAAAGTTTTACTTCGATTACTCAGCAACTTATTAATGAAGGGATATTGGATTCGCCCTGGCTGATGAAAGTGTATGGTCGGTTAAGTGGGTTGAGTGGCCAGTTGAAAGCAGGCGAGTATAAGTTAGAACGTGGGTTAACGATCCCACAGTTAGTAGACTTGTTGGTTGCTGGGCATTCAATTAGTTATCAAATCACTTTCGTCGAAGGATGGACGTTTAAAGATGTTCTCGCTGAATTATCTCGTCATAATAAACTAAAGCAAGTGGTGGGTGATAATAAGCCTTTGGAAATTCTAAGTGCAGTAACTGACCAGTATACACACCCTGAGGGGTTGTTTTTCCCCGACACTTATACCTATCGAAAGAATGATTCAGACCTAAGTATTCTCATACGTTCGTTTAATCGAATGCAGAAAGTATTAAACGAAGAGTGGGAGGCACGCGATAAACGTGTACCGTTAGCGACGCCCTATGAAGCTTTAATTTTGGCTTCAATTGTTGAAAAAGAAACCGGAGACGCATCTGAGCGAGAACAGATAGCAGGTGTCTTTGTTCGGAGAATAAATAAAGGGATGAGGTTGCAAACAGATCCCACCGTTATTTATGGTTTAGGGGACGACTATGATGGCAATATCACTCGGGCACACTTGAGAGAACATACTCCGTATAATACTTATCGAATTAACGGATTACCGCCAACGCCAATTGCGCTAGCGGGCAGAGAGGCAATACATGCAACGTTACATCCCGATTCATCTAAGACATTGTATTTTGTAGCTAAAGGTAATGGGCTACATTATTTCTCTGAAACGCTTAAAGAGCATGTTAATGCCGTTAATAAATACCAGATATACAAACGTAAAAAGGGCTATCGCTCTACCAAATAGTGAGTCTATAAACGTATTTGAGGTTATTTGATTGTGAATAAAGGGCTTTTTTTAACGGTAGAGGGCGTGGAAGGCGTAGGTAAATCCACTAATATCGCATTTATTCGTCAGGCGCTAGAGTCTCGAGGTATAGATGTTGTTGTCACCCGAGAGCCGGGTGGTACCGATATGGCGGAAGAAATTAGAGAGGTTTTACTTAAAAATAGAACTGAAACGGTGGCTGAAAGCGCTGAATTATTACTCATGTTTGCAGCAAGAGCCCAGCATATTGAAAGTTTGATTAAACCCGCACTTGCAGAAGGTAAGTGGGTTATATCTGACCGCTTTACTGATGCCACTTACGCATATCAAGGCGGTGGTAGGGGGGTTGATGCTGAGAAGATTGGTATTTTAGAACGGTTTGTTCAAGGGGGATTTAGACCCGATAGAACAATATTATTAGACGCATCCGTTGAAATAGGTATGGCTAGAGCCCATAAAAGAGGGGTGCTAGATCGATTTGAAAATGAAAAAACCGCATTTTTCGAACGAGTGAGAAATGTTTACTTAGATAGAATGAATAACGAACCACAACGATTTGAGATAATCGACGCGTCTAAAACGCTTGATAATGTACAGCGTCAGCTCAAAACGGTAATAGAAAAGATTATAGATACATCGGTTTAATATTTGCTTTATTCGACTGATGATCAACTTTAATTAGATTGTTCTGGATAAACTGTTCTGGAGAAATTATGAAACGTATTATGCTGTTTATTGCGACTAACTTCGCGATATTGATTGTTTTGGGCATTGTACTTAATGTCGTTTTACCAATATTAGGAATACACCCTGAAGGCACTAGTGGTCTTTTAGTTATATCTGCTGTTTTTGGTATGGGGGGCTCTTTTATTTCGCTCGCAATGTCTAAATGGGTTGCTAAAAGAAGCGTGGGTGCTTATGTCATTGAGCAACCTCGCAATGCGCAAGAAAGCTGGCTTTTGAGTACTGTAAAAAAACAAGCAGATGCAGCAGGCATTGGCATGCCGGAAGTCGCAATGTATGACTCTCCCGAGATTAATGCGTTTGCGACGGGGATGAATAAAAATAATGCATTGGTAGCCGTTAGCACTGGGCTGCTTCAGAGTATGACGCAAGATGAAGCAGAGGCAGTACTAGGCCATGAAGTAAGCCACGTAGCTAATGGTGATATGGTTACTATGACTCTGCTTCAAGGTGTGATGAACACCTTTGTATTCTTTTTTGCTCGCATAGCGGCGAGTGCGATTAGCCGGGGCAGTGATAACCGTTTCGTTTACTTTTTAACGGTGATGTTCTTCCAAGTTGTATTCGGTGCCCTAGCCAGTATTATCGTCATGTGGTTTTCTCGTTACAGAGAGTTCCGTGCCGATGAAGGTGGTGCCAGCTTAGCAGGCAAGCAAAAGATGATTGATGCATTAAGACGATTGCAAGGTGATAAAACTGAAAGTCAACTTGATGGACAATTAACCGCTTTTGGTATTAGTGGTAAAAGGGCAATGTCTGAGCTGTTTATGAGCCATCCTCCATTAGAGAAAAGAATAGCGGCATTACAGGGGCGGCAATAACGTTTAGCTGCGCCAAAGTGGTACTCCTACATGAATTAACACACACTTAATAGCATTTGTAGGAGCACCACTTTGGCGCGAAAAAGAATTTAAACACTAAGCTTTTGCTTTAGCACAAATTTCTAAAAGCGTACCTTTGGTCGATCTTGGATGCATAAAGGCAATCAAGTTTCCGTGTGCACCTTTCCGTGGAACGGTGTCGATCATTTCAAAATCTAGCCCAGAAAGACGCTCTATTTCTGCTTCAATATCATCAACAGCTAGGGCAATATGATGCATACGCCCCCCGTTTTTATCGATAAACTTAGCAATTGGGCTTGATGGGTCGGTGGCTGCGAGCAGTTCGAAATATGATTCACCTACTTTAAAAAAAGCAGTTTCAACTTTTTGTTCGTCAACGACTTCAGTGCCGACAAACTCAAGGCCTATATTTTTATAGACCTCGATGGCTTCTTTAAGGTCTGTTACTGCAATACCCAAGTGGTCAATTTTCTTAATCATGGTTTAACACTCTACTTTAAAAGCCTCCTCGCTCTGTTGAACGAGGAGATTTTAGATTACTCACTAATACCCATGTTGGTGTCTTTAGCGCCGACTAAGACAGACATGTTTCCAGCCGGGTGTTTGTTTTCATACATTAATTGGTGAGCTTCTGGTAACTGGTCGTAGGTATACGTATTGGCAAGGCATGGATCAACTTTACCAGCAGCAACTAAATCATTAATACCTTTGGCCTGATCATCGTTGGCAAAATGAGAGCCCTGCAAGCGCTTTTGACGCATCCAGTGGTAGCGAAGGTCTAAGGTAGCATTAAAGCCAGTGGTACCCGCACAGATAACGACCATTCCACCGGTTTCACAAACAAACACCGAGGTAGGTAGTGTTGTTTCACCAGGGTGTTCAAATACGATATCGACGCCACGTTTCTCACCCAGGATATCCCAGATAGCTTTACCGAATTTACGTGCCCCTTTTACCCACTGGCCGTATGCTTCTTGATCTTTCCAGTGAGGCATCATACCCCAGTGGTCAAAATCATTACGGTTGATGCAACCTATTGCACCAAGCTTCATGCAGAAATCGATCTTGCTATCATCAGAAATGACGGCAATAGGTTTAGCGCCTTGCGCTTTAGCAATTTGAATCGCCATGGAGCCGATACCGCCAGCCCCCCCCCAAACTAAAACAACATCATCTTTTTTAACCGTGTTTGGTTGCCAGCCCATAAGCATGCGGTAAGACGTTGCACCTACTAACATATAGGTTGCGGCCGCTTCCCAGCTTAAGTGCTTAGGCTTAGGAAGTAGTTGGTGGTCTTGAACTTTGGTAAATTGAGCAAAACTGCCATAGTTTGTCTCATAGCCCCAAATTCTGAAGCTATCGTCATACATGGGGTCTTTACCGACTTGTTCCATTGGGCAGTTTTTCTGCCAGCTACCACAGTGAGCAACAACTTCATCACCAACTTTTACGCTAGTAACATCTTTACCGACTTTATAAACGATACCAGAGGCGTCGGAACCGCCAATGTGAAAGTTTTCGGTTTCACCCGCTTTGTTTCGTGCTGCTATAACGTTTACGGGTACGCCAAGGCCTGCCCAAACATTATTATAGTTAACACCTGCAGCCATGACATAGACCAAAACTTCATCATCTTTTATGGCAGGCACATCAAGCGTTTCTTTCTGAAACGCTTGAGTAGGCTCGCCAAAACGTTCTGGGCGAATAAGCCACGCGTGCATTTTTTCAGGTACTTCACCTAATGGTGGTGCTTCGCCGATTTCGTAAAGATTTTTGGTTGCTGTCATAGCAGTTTCCCTTTTATTTTAAGTTTATTAAATTGGTTAATCTGTAATAGCGAGAGAAGGGATAACCGCGTGTATCGCATCTAAAATGATGCTTTCCTTCTTCTCATAACTATTGTGTGACTGAAGTTCGTAAGCGGGTAATGCATTAAGTTGTGATGTGCCGAAGCGACCGAACTCCTGTTGAACCCACTTACGTAGATAAAATAATTCTTGCTCTCGTGTATCCTTTCTTACTGCTGGATCTGAATAAAGTTGAAGTATGAAGCTTGATAGCTCATCAATGCCTTTTTGTTTAATCGCACTGGTTAAAAATATCTTCTTTGCTGCGTCAACCTCTTGGTCAATTGACACATTAACGAGTTTTAGACTCGACTTTAAAAGGTGATAACTTTTTTTCGCGAGACTATCTTCGTCACACTTATTAATAATGAACGTATCGGGAACTTCCATTATGCCTGCTTTCATAAACTGAACTTGGTCACCCGCAAACGGTTGAAGTATCAGGCATGTGTGATCACTAAGTTGTTCAATTTCAATCTCGCTTTGGCCAATACCGACGGTTTCGATAATAATGATGTCGAATAGATGTCTTAGCAGGCGGGTAACTTGGTATGTCTTTTTGCCTACGCCCCCTAAGTCTAGGTCTGAAGCCTGAGAGCGAAAGAATAAACGATTGTCATTAATTGGGAAGTTAGTACGCGTGCGGTCGCCTAATAGAGAGCCGCCCGACCGCTGACTCGAAGGGTCAACCGCCAAGACTGCAATCGAAAGCTCAGGTTTTTTGTCTAGTATATTTAGGCAAACTTCACCTATAAGGCTAGACTTTCCCGCGCCCGGAGTCCCCGTTATACCGAGCACTAGTCCGTTTTTTTTCATTTTATCAGGGCGGTTATTAAGCGCCTCGATGACAGTGTGGCGTATCTGTTTAGCTTTATCAGTGCTGGTTTCAAATTGCGAAATCAGGCGAGCTAGAGGCCACTTCTCTAACCTCGTAGCTCGCTCAAGCATATCGTTAATTTCAGTCATCATCGTTGAATCAATGCTGCTTTGATTTCTGCTCATTAATCACGTCCATAATTTCGCCCATGACAACCATTGGGTCAAAATCTTTAGGCGTGAATATGCGTTTAACACCTTTTTCGAGCAGGCTATCGTAATCTGGTTCAGGAATGATGCCACCCAGTATTACTGGTATAGCATCTTTAGCACCATTTTTGTCGAGTTCATCAAATAGCTGGGTGATGATCTCATTATGCGAGCCTGATAGCAGAGAAATTCCGATGAGATCTACGTTTTCTTCAAGTGCAGACTGAACAATGTCGGATGCACTAAGCCTTATTCCAAAATAGACGACATCAAAACCAGCATGTTTTGCTGCAACAGCGATCATTTCGGCACCGTTTGAATGTCCATCGAGTCCGGGTTTGCCTACAACAATGCGAGGACGATAACCATGGGTTTCTATAAAGTTAGCAATTTTCTTACGTACAGACACAAGACTCTCACTATCTTCTTTAATAGACATTGACTGACCATCAACCCCTGTTGGGGGTCTATACTCACCAAAGACGCTGCGAAGTGTTTCTGACCACTCTCCGGTTGTTACACGAGCTTTAGCGCATTCGATGGATGCTTCCATGAGGTTATTATTACTTTTGGCCTCTTCAGCTAGGCGACTAAGTGCTGCTTTCACACGTGCATCATCTCGCGTCCGTTTTGTTTCTTCTAGTGCATCAAGTGTTTTTTGAGCGGCATTAGCGTCGACCATAAAGATACCACCGTCGCTGTCGCTCACCAATGGAGACTCTAAGCCTTCGACCCATTTGTTTTTACCCACAACGATTTGTTCGCCATTTGCGAGGCGGCCCATACGCTGGCTTTGTGATGAGACTAACGCAGACTTCATGTATCCGGTCTTAACGGCTTCTACGCCGCCACCTAGGTCAAGAACGCGGTTGATCTCAGTGTATGCCTGATCTTTGAGTTGCTTAACTTTAGACTCAATAACAACCGAACCTTCAAGTAAGTCGGGATACTCGAGTAAGTCTGTTTCATAGGCAAGAATTTGTTGAATTCTTAATGACCATTGTTGATCCCAAGGGCGGGGCAGTGAGAGTGCTTCGTTCCACGCGGGAAGTTGTAGTGCGCGACAACGGGCTTTACGGCTAAGAGTGACTCCGAGTGTTTCGATTAGAATTCGCCATGCATTGTTTTCAGGTTGTTCTGCTGTTAGCCCAAGCGAGTTGACCTGAACACCGTACCTAAAACGTCTATATTTGGCATTTTTAACACCATATCGCTCTTGTGTTATTTCATCCCACATCTCGCAGAAGGCACGCATTTTTGAAACTTCTTCTACAAAGCGCATGCCGGCATTAACAAAAAACGAGATCCGTCCGACACAACGTTCGAATTCTTCTTCAGTAAAGCAGTCACGCTCTTTGATTGCATCAAGAATCGTAATTGCCGTTACCAATGCAAACGCGAGCTCTTGAACCGGAGTCGCACCAGCTTCTTGTAAGTGATATGAGCAGATGTTCGATGCATTCCAACTGGGAATTTTATGCAAACAAAATTCGTACATATCAACGATGAGGCGCATAGAGTCTTCAGGTGGGAAAATATAGGTTCCCCGTGCGAGATACTCTTTGATAAGGTCGTTTTGCGTAGTACCTTTCAATTGACTAATGTCTACGCCTCGCTCTTCAGCGAGGGCGACATAAAGGGATAATAACCACATGGCAGTGCCATTAATGGTCATTGATGTATTCATTTCTTCAAGAGGAATATTCTCAAATAGAATATGAAAATCATCTAGTGAATTAATAGGAACACCCACTTTACCAATTTCTGGTTTGGCGATGGGGTGGTCGGAGCTATAACCGCACTGAGTTGCCAAGTCCATCGCGATACTTAAACCGGTTTGTCCTTTAGACAAGTTATCACGGTAAAGCGCATTGGTTGCCCATACATTAGTGTGCCCAGCATAGGTGCGAAAAATCCATGGGCGATCGATTGTAGGCTTGCCGTTTTTATCATAGATGGTGTGGTTATTTTGTTCGGTCATAGTTCCTTCCTAGATTTATGCAGCATTCTCAATGAGCGAGCGGGCAATCACTTTCAGTGCTAATGTTTCTTCTGCACCTTCAAAAATTGACAAGACCCTTGCATCGATCCAATAGCGGCTAACTGATGACTCTTCAGCGTAGCCCATCCCCCCATGAATTTGCATGGCTTCTCTGCTTAACCACTCAGAACTTTTACACGCGAACAGTTTAACTAGGCTCGCTTCCATTTGCCCTTTACCTTCGTCCATTAAACGGCCAACTGCATAGGTGAACTGTCTTGATGCGGTTAATAATGTGGCCATCTTAGCTAGTTTTACGAGTGTGAGTTGGTAATCACCAATAGGTGCGCCAAACACTTTACGCTCTTTGGCATAGTTAATACCTGCTTCAAAAGCGGCTTGCATTAAGCCATTCGCACGTGCTGCGGTCTGAATTCGACCACCTGAGAAACCAGCCATGGTGTAATAAAAGCCTTTACCTAATCCGGCTTCGCCACCTAGTAGGTTCGAATCAGGAACAAACACGTCATCATAAAAGACATCAAATGAATGCATCCCACGGTAACCAATGGTTGGGATGGCCTTACCTGTAAGTTTGCCGCCGCCTTCTTGTTGATAAGAAAAGTCATGTCCATCAAACGAAGGTTTTTCAACTAGGAACATACTGAGGCCTTTATGACCAAGGCTCGGGTCCGTATCTGTTCTAGCAAGTGTCAGTAGTACGCCGGCTTTACCGCCAAAGGTACACCAGGTTTTTGCGCCATTCAGTAACCAACCACCTTCTACGCGCTCTGCTTTTAATTTCATGCCTGCGACGTCAGAACCGTAGTCAGGCTCTGTGATGGCGACTGCACAAAATGGGTCTGCAGCCGCTAATTTAGGGAGCCAATACTGCTTTTGTTCTTCTGTTCCACCGGCTAGAAGCGCGCGCGACAAGATTTCAGGGCGTGTAATTAAACTACCTGCTGCGGCCAAAGAACCTCGTGATAACTCTTCAGTGACCACGATCATCCCCATATTATCTTCTTGATCGTCTGGTTGAAGACCTTCATATTTTTCGGGGATTGATAGACCAAAGCAGCCCATTTCTACGAGTGTGTTGAGAATCTCATCTGGCACGATAAGGTCATGCCTATGAATTTCTTCTGCGAGAGGCATGACAACATCAGTGGCAAAGTTTCTAAAGGTCTCACGCATGATCTCTTTATCTTCTTCAAGCACATAGTCGCCAGTGCGACCATTTTCACGAAGTGCCAACTGACCAAGTTCAACTAACTTATCGGTTGATAAGTGCTCGTCACAAAAAGTTTGTACGCTTTCTGAGTCTAATGTATTGATAAAGTCTTCACGCGTTAGTCCAAATTCTTTCTTTCTTGGCGCTAAACGACCCCGAATATTTTGAAGTACTTCTGCACAAAACTGTAGGGTGATGCGCTCTTCAATTTGTAAATCTTGTGTGTCGCCTCTGTTGCTTCTGATTTTACGTGCATAATCAACCATGCACTTTGCTCCGGTTAGCTCGGCAGCAGAAAACGCTAAGTCGTAAGATACAAGTTGATAATGATCTAACTTAGAGGCTGATATGCGTCCGGCTTCGTTCAGGCAGTTCTTTTTGACGAAGCTCAATGATTGATTTAACAGCTGCTGTCCTAGTTCGACTGCAGCCAGAGCTTGGTCAATAAGTTGTGATGGGTGCTGAGACAAGAGGCCTCCTAATTAGTGTAAGTAGGGAATAAAAGGGGCAATTAAGACCAGCACAGTTTATATAAATGAGTGCGGTATTAGCCTAAAGTATTAGTTAAATAGTCGAGATATCCTATATTAATTAGATTTATAACTAAAGAAAATCTCGGGCTGACTGCTCTAAAACTGAGCATGTATGTGATTATTATCAAAATTTTGAGTTTTTTTGGTGCAGTTTACAGGATGATATTTAGTCAAAAAGAGAGAAATTACAAACACTGTTTACGGATTGATCACTATTTTACCTGTATGTTTGTTGGATTTAAGGAATGAAAAAGCCTCTTTAAACTGAGGTAAGGTAAATTTCTGTGCTATCACGGGGGTTAACTGGTTAGTGTTAATGCCCTTGGTTATTTGTGTGACACATTCATCTAGTATTTCAGGGTTTTCTAGTACCTCGTCTAAGGTAAAGCCTTTAACTGTTAACAGCCTTTTCATTAATACGCCGGCGTGTATATCCATGGGGCGTCTATCTAGCATGCCCTGTATGATTATTTTACCGCCTTTAGCAGACCCTTGTACTAGGTCGCGTATATCGGGACCCGCAACTGCATCAAATACAAGGTCTGTCCCTTTATTCTGAGTTAGGTGTTTTATTTGTGTAACATAATCATCTGTTTTCATATTGATGACATGTTGGGCGCCTAATTGGTTTAGTTGCGCCATTTTTTCTTCGCTAGTCGTAGTCGCAATTGTGTTAGCGCCGAGCATGTTGGCTATCTGTATGGCTGCGATGCCAACGGAGCTTGATGCAGCGGTTATGACGACAGATTGCCCTTGCTTTAATTGGCCATCGATAATGAGACCGCCCCAAGCGGTTAGGTATTGCATCCAAATGGAACCCGCATCCTCATCAGATATGCGGTCAGGTGTAGGGATTAAGGTGTTTGCATCATAAATACCGTATTCGGCCATACAGCCTTGATGGCTTACATTGAGTACGAGTGGGGTAATGGCTACTCGATCCCCCACGCTATAATCAACCTCAGGACCAACCGCATCAATAATACCTGCGCCTTCAAACCCTAGTCGGCTGTAGTTTGTATCGATGTTGGTTGAGGCTAGGCGCGAAAACTGTGGTTTGAAGAAGTAACGACCTTCAGGGAATAAAGTGTCAGCTCGGTTTAGTCCTGCTGACGTTATTTTTATACGAACTTGGCCTTTTTCAGGTGTTAATAGTGGTAAATCGGCTAGCTCGACAGTTTCTATTGCCCCTAGTTGCTTGAAAATGAGCGCTCGCATAAACAATTCCAGTCGTGTTACAAAAGATCATTGAGGTGAATGTTACTAAGATCAAAAATGGATTTATAGCATACTGTGGTTTATGATTCTGAAAAAAATTTAGGGAGTGAGATATGAAAGGTATCCTTTCGGGTATGCGGGTAGTAGAAGCATCAGCATTTGTTGCAGCACCTTTAGGTGGGATGACGCTGGCTCAGTTGGGCGCAGATGTTATTCGTATAGATGCTATCGGAGGGGGGCTGGATTACCGTCGATGGCCTGTTACAGACGATAATGTCAGTCTTTTTTGGGCCGGTTTGAACAAGTCAAAGCGCTCTGTGGCGTTAAATTTTAGATCACCCGAAGGGTCTGAGCTCGCTCGTCAAATCATTACAGCTCCAGGCAAAGAGGCTGGCATGCTGTTAACTAATTTTCCGCCAAAAGGGTGGCTTTCATTTGAAGCGTTAACGGCTCATAGAGAAGACCTTATACAGCTAACGATTCAAGGCGATCGCCATGGTGGCTCTGCAGTTGATTATACCGTTAACCCTGCGATCGGCTTACCTTTCTTAACCGGCAGTACAGAGAGTAAAGAACCATCAAACCATGTATTACCTGCATGGGATTTGGTGACCGGACAAATGGCGGCATTGGGCTTGCTTGCTGCCGAGCGGCATCGCAATCGTACCGGTGAAGGCCAGCACGTTAAACTAGCATTAGCCGATGCCGCGATGGCTGTTATGGGGCATCTCGGATTTATAGCAGAAGCTCAATTGGGGCAAGAACGGCCTAGATATGGTAATTATCTCTTCGGTGCCTTTGGTCGTGACTTCCTATGTAACGACGGCGCAAGAGTGATGGTTATTGGGCTCACGGGCAGACAGTGGAAGTCGTTATGTATAGCCACTGAAACAACCGCTGCTATGGCCGCGCTAGGTGAAGCGTTAGGGCTAGACCTGTCTCAAGAAGGTAACCGGTTTGCGGCTCGAGAAGAAATTTCAGCCCTTATTGGAGGATGGATAGCACGTCATTCATTTGCACAAGTCGAACAAGTATTTAATGCAAATGGCGTATGCTGGAGTCGATACCAAACGGTTAAGCAGATGGTAGACACTAATCCAGATTGCTCAGCCGACAATCCAATGTTCAACCAAATTGATCAAGCGGGAGTGGGTAGTCATTTGGCAGCGGGTGCACCTTGGAATTTTTCTGCATTTGAGAGAGCGCCGGCTCGACCTGCACCTAAGCTAGGCCAGCATACTGATGAAGTATTAACTGATGTATTGGGACTTGATTCTGCACAAATAGGCAAATTACACGATAAGGGTGTGATTGCAGGAGCTTAGTTTAAAGAATCAGCCGAAACCCTGATTCCGCTTAACTGCATCAAGGCTATAAAAATATTACTTATTACTATTATTAAAAGAATCAAATAGGCAATGACATGTCAGCAATAGATATCGCACACTTACAAACATGGATTGGAAAGCAAGAAACCTTATACGATGATATTTCGTTGTTCCCAGCGCAAGCGCTAGCCGCAGCACTTGATAATGATGCTTTGCCGAGTAAAGGGGATTCGTTACCGCCATTTTGGGAGTGGATGTACTTTTTACCGACGCCAAAGGCATCTGCTACTGGCGAAGATGGGCATCCTGCAAAGGGTGGGTTTTTGCCACCGGTTCCATTACCAAGAAGAATGTGGGCAGCAGGTGAGGCCCAGTATATTAAACATGTGGTGATCGGTGAGCCCGCTTCACGCGTTTCGACTATTGAATCTGTTGATTTAAAAGAGGGTAGTACCGGTACATTAATTTTTGTAACGGTTAAACACGAAATTTATCAGCAAGATGAGCTTTGTATTAGTCAGCTACAAAATATTGTTTATCGAGAACAACCTGCTGCTGACGCGCCATTACCGCCAGTTAAAGCGCCTCCTGTTGATGCGACTTGGAGCAAAACAATCACACCCGACCCCGTATTATTGTTCCGCTATTCTGCGCTTACATTTAATGGTCATCGAATTCATTATGATAGAACCTACGCTGTACAAGAGGAGTTATACCCAGCCTTGGTTGTTCATGGGCCGTTACTGGTGACTATGTTGTTAGAGTTAGCGAGAGCTGAAGTGCCTCAGGATAGAGTGTCGCGTATTAAATTTAGAGCAGTGCGACCAACGTTTGATACATCACCGTTTAAAGTAGAAGCTAAGCGTGAAGGCGATAAATTACAATTATGGTCTGTTGATAGTGATAATGCGATGTGCATGAAGATAGATGCAGAACTGGGTGAGGCGGTTTAATGGATAATAAAATGAAGCATGCAACGTACCCTGGATGGCGCTCTTTATTATTTATCCCCGTACATGTGGATAAATTTGTAGCAAAAGCGCATACCCGAGGCGCAGACGCTTATATTCTAGACTTAGAAGACAGCGTTCCATTAGCGGAAAAAGCGCTTGCTCGAAGTAAGGTGGTCGGTGCTGCCAAGCAGGTTTCGGTTGATGGCGCAGCGGCATTAGTACGGATTAACCTTGATGAAAGCATGGCACACCAAGACTTAGAGGCCTCTGTCGATGCTTCGGTCGCCGCGATAGTGATTCCTAAAGTTGAGAGCGCAGAGCAGGTTATATCCATTGCCAAAAAGATAAGCCAACTTGAGAGTGATAGAGGCATTCAGAGCGGTCACACTTTGTTGATTGCGATGATTGAATCGGTTGAAGCGTTGCCAAAGCTGGATGAAATTGCTGACGCTCACCCCCGTGTTATTTCTGTCACCTTGGGTTCTGAAGATTTTTCTGCCTCTGCGGGAATGCACTCGATACCTGAAACGTTATTGATGCCTAACCAAATGATTGCGTATGCGTGTCGACGTGTGGGTATCTCGCCATTGGGCTTTCCGGGGTCTATCGCTGACTACAGTAATATAGATGCATTCCGTAAAACGATTCAGTTTGCGAATCAATTAGGGTTTGTGGGCGCATTTTGCATACATCCTAAACAAGCAACGGTGTTAAACGAAGAACTTATGCCGAGTGTTGATGCGGTAGAAAACGCAAAAGGGTTAATTGAGGCATTTGAACAAGGTTTGGCTGAAGGGCGAGGGGCAGTTGAGTATCGAGGTAAGATGATTGATATGCCGGTTGTTATCAGTGCCAGAGAACTTATCACGCGTTATGAAAAAATCATAGCACCTTCAAAAGGCTAACGTTTTAAATGTTGGCTCAGCTAACACGGGTTATTAGCCCGTGTTAGTGTCTACCCATTCGACGTAGTTGCGATAACGTTTACTATTCTTCACCCACAGTTAAAACTATTTTACCGATATGCTGATTGGTCTCCATTAGTCGATGGGCATCTGCTGCTTCTGTAAGTGGGAATACCTTTGCTATGACAGGTTTAATTTTTCCCGCCTCTATTAAGGGCCATATCGTGTTTTTTAAATTTAAAGCAATGCTCGCTTTCGCCTCCTCAGTTTGAGGTCTCAATGTTGAGCCTGTAACAGTTAGACGTTTAAGCATAATCGGTAAAAAATTAGCCTTAACGACCGGCCCTTGCAAAAAGGCAATGTTAACAATTCGACCATCCATCGCAGCAGTTTTAAGGTTCTTAGGGATATAATCGCCCCCGACCATATCTAATATAACATCAACTCCCTTACCCTCTGTTGCTTCTGTAATAACATCAACAAAGTCCGCTTCATGGTAGTTAATGGCAATGTCAGCGCCGAGCTCGAGACATGTGTCGCACTTTTCTTTACTACCTGCTGTTGTAAATACTTTGGCGCCTAATGCTTTAGCCATTTGAATAGCGGTTGTTCCTATACCGCTTGAGCCGCCGTGAACTAAAAATGAGTCTCCAGATTTAAGTTGGGCTCTATCAAACACATTACTCCAGACTGTGAAAAATGTTTCGGGTAATGCTGCCGCCTCTATCATTGAGAGACCTTTAGGAATCGGCAAGCATTGAGAGGCCGGGACACAGACTTGTTCAGCGTATCCGCCGCCATTGGCGAGTGCGCAAACTTTATCACCTATGTTCAAATCATTAACGTCATCACCTAGCGCTATAATTTCGCCTGCTATTTCAAGTCCTAATATAGGTGAGGCGCCTGGAGGTGCTGGGTAGAGCCCTTGCCGTTGAATAACGTCAGGTCTATTAACGCCAGCAGCAATGACTTTCACCAACACTTCGTTGCGGCGGGGTGTCGGTGGGGTTGTGGTATTTAACGTAAGTACGTCTGGTGCACCAAATTCTAGAATGTCGATAAATTTCATTTAATTTTACTCATTAAAATCGTGGTGGCGTATGTATTCTTAATCATAAACATATCCCCTCATTAATCAATACTGTGTATACTTTGAAGATATTCATTTAAGGTGTTAAAAATTAAGGATATTTATGAATTCTGATCAAATGAATGATTTGCTTCAAACACATATACCCTTGTGCGCATTTATGAAGTTGACAGTAACATTATTAACGCCGGACTCAATTAAGACAACAGCCCCCCTTGAGCCTAACTGTAATATGCACGGTACTGGATTTGCCGGGGCTCAGTACTCATTAGCCGTAGCTACTGGATGGGCATTAGTGCATAACCGGTTGGATGTAGCAGGCGCAGCGGGTCAGTTGGTCGTTAAAGAGGCCACTATTCACTATGATCGCCCGGTTACTGATGTAATGGAGTTGGCTGCGAATATTGATGTTTCAATGACTGATCATGAACTTATTAACCAGTTAGCTGGTAAGGGTAAAGTCAGGATCCCGTTAATAGTGAATATAAGTTCAAAAGGTAAAAGGTGTGGCTACTTAGAAGCGAGCTATGTGGTTGTCGCGTAGATAGAATGATCTGTAGTTTAGTCAGCATGTCATTTAGCGGCAGCGTAGTTTATAACTACGCTGCCTGAGTAACGTTAGAGTCGTGGTAGACCGCAGCCACCGGCCCCTAAGTATTCGTATATATCAAAACTCTCATCAACCTGTTCATCTGTTCCTCGCATTCTGTCAATGATTTGCTCTAATTCATTTGCCATGTATTGGAAGAAGTCACGTGACGACACAATTCCTGCAGGGTTTCCTTCTTGATCCATAACAGGTAAGTGGCGAAAGCCTTGGTCTCGAAGTATTTCTGCACACTCTTTGATATGTGTATCGTCTTTAACAACAATTGGGTTAGGGGTTGCTACTTCACTAACGTAAGTTGTTGCTGGGTCGACTCCTTCTGAAACGACGCGATTCAACAAGTCACGCTCAGTAAAAATGCCAGATAGTCGATTATTATCGACCACTAAGATGGCGCCTAAACGAGCTTCTTTCATACGCTTGCATACGGTTGAAACACTCTCGCCTGGAGTCGCAGTGACAAGACTGGTTTTCATTACTTTTTTAACTAGTGCCATTTGAGGTTACCTTTGGTAATTGTCCATTTTTATTTTGATACCTGTAGAATAGCAGTGTATCTAAGCAATATATTTGATTGATCTCATGAGTCGAACAGTTAGTGATTCAAAATGGATAATAATCATCATAAAAACATAAACAAAAGACAAAAAAATACCCGCAATAAAGCGGGTATTTAGTTTCCTAAGAGACCTATTGAAATAGGTCAAAGGAAAGAGGTATTTCTAAGCTAATTTAGTCTTCTACAGACGCGGTAGCTGCTTTACTGGTGTAAGCATCCATCGTGTCGAAGTTCAAATATTTATAAACTTCTTCAGACTTGGAGCTAAGGCTCTTAACTTTCTCAAAGTACTCGGCAGGTGTTGGTATCTTACCCATGATTGCACCAATAGACGCAAGTTCTGCTGATGTTAGGTAAACGTTAGCACCATCACCTAAGCGGTTAGGGAAGTTACGAGTAGAGGTTGATAGCACTGTGCTGTTTGCTTCTACACGTGCTTGGTTACCCATACATAGAGAACAACCCGGCATTTCAGTACGTACGCCTGCCGTTCCGAATGTGTTGTAATAACCTTCTTCCATTAGCTGAGATGCATCCATCTTAGTTGGAGGTGTCATCCAAAAGCGAGTTTGCAATGGCTCTTTGTTTTGAGCAAGCAACTGACCTGCAGCACGGAAGTGACCAATGTTAGTCATGCAAGAACCGACGAATACTTCATCAATTTTGGTGCCTGCAACGTCAGATAGCAATTTAGCATCATCTGGATCGTTAGGGCAGCAAACGATAGGCTCTTTAATGTCAGCAAGATCGATTTCAATAACGTGAGCGTATTCAGCATCGCTGTCAGCACGCATTAATGTTGGGTTAGCCAACCATTCTTCCATTGCTTTTGCACGACGCTCAAGTGTACGTGGATCACCGTAACCTTCTGCAATCATCCAACGTAGCATGGTGATGTTTGAGCTTAAGTACTCAGCAACAGCATCTTCTTCAAGTGTGATAGTACAACCAGCAGCTGAACGCTCTGCAGATGCATCTGATAATTCAAATGCTTGCTCAACACTTAGGTTCTTCAAGCCTTCAATTTCAAGTACTTTACCTGAGAATTCGTTGATCTTGCCTGCTTTTTCAACAGTCAAAAGACCTTGCTTGATTCCGTAGTAAGGAATCGCATGAACCAAGTCACGTAAAGTAATGCCAGGCTGCATTTCACCTTTAAAGCGAACCAATACAGACTCAGGCATATCTAGAGGCATTACACCTGTAGCGGCAGCAAATGCTACAAGACCAGAACCCGCAGGGAATGAAATACCCATTGGGAAGCGTGTATGTGAATCACCACCGGTACCTACGGTATCTGGCAGCAACATACGGTTCAACCAAGAGTGAATTACACCGTCTCCAGGGCGAAGCGCTACACCGCCACGAGTTTGAATAAAGTCGGGCATGGTGTGTTGCATTTCTACATCAACAGGCTTTGGATAAGCCGCTGTGTGGCAGAATGACTGCATAACAAGATCAGCAGAGAAACCTAAGCACGCAAGATCTTTCAATTCGTCACGTGTCATTGGGCCAGTAGTATCCTGAGATCCTACCGTTGTCATCTTAGGCTCACAGTATTGACCTGGGCGAACACCCTCAACACCACAAGCTTTACCTACCATTTTCTGTGCTAGTGTGTAGCCTTTGTTAGTTTCAAAAGGCTCTACTGGCGTACGGAACATTTGAGTTGGCTCAAGACCTAAAACGGTACGTGCCTTGTCTGTTAGTCCGCGACCGATGATCAGTGGGATACGTCCGCCTGCTTGCACTTCATCCAAAATAACATCTGATTTGAATGAGAATTCAGAAACAGTTTCGCCTGCTTCGTTAAGAATCTTGCCATCGTATGGGCGAATTTCAACAACGTCACCCATGTTGATTTTGTCGACAGGTGCTTCGAATACAAGTGCGCCGGCATCTTCCATTGTGTTGAAGAAGATAGGTGCTACTTTAGAACCAAAGCATACGCCACCCGTGCGCTTGTTTGGAACGCCCGGCATATCATCGCCGAAGAACCAAAGTACAGAGTTGGTCGCAGACTTACGTGAAGAACCAGTACCGACAACGTCACCAACAAATGCTACTGGGTAGCCTTTTGCTTTAATTTCTTCAATCTGGCTGATCGGTCCAGTTACACCGTGCTCTTCAGGTGTTAAACCGTCACGTGTCATCTTAAATGCAGCGCGTGCGTGTAAAGGGATATCTGGACGTGACCATGCATCAGGAGCAGGAGACAAGTCATCAGTGTTGATTTCACCTGTTACTTTAAAGATAGACATCTTGATGCTTTCAGCAACTTTGTCTCGCTTGGTGAACCATTCTGCATTTGCCCAAGATTCAATAACTGCTTTTGCAGTTGCGTTTCCAGCTTCCATTTTTTCTTGTACATCATGGAATGCATCAAACATCAACAATGTATCTTTAAGCTTTTCACCCGCAAGTTCTGCAAGTTCTGGAATATCTAGAAGGTCGACCAAAGTAGCGATGTTGTAGCCACCCTGCATCATACCTAAAAGCTCAACCGCTTTTTCTTTGCTAACTAATGGAGATTCAGCTTCGCCTTTGACGATGGCTGTTAAGAACGCTGCTTTTACATAAGCTGCTTCGTCTACACCAGGAGGGATACGGTTTTCAAGTAAGTCAACCAGAACTGCTTCTTCGCCAGCAGGTGGATTTTTAAGTAATTCTACAAGACCCGCTACTTGTTCAGCGTTAAGCGCTTTAGGTGGTACTCCTTCAGCTTCACGCTCTGCTACGTGTTTACGATATGCTTCTAGCACAATTTAAACCCTCATCAGTTCCTGAACCCGGATATCTATGTATAGATATCTCGGGAGTTGTTGATTGATATATCCGAATCGCAACGTTTCCGTCTAGGTTTGGGATGCATCAGTCTTAATTTTTTTAAGCGGCCATATTCTACAGTATTTGAATGAAAATGTTAAGATTGTAATCTAAGTGTGTTGCCATACTTTCGTACATGTCTGCCGTTGTACTTTGGTGGTTAATCAAATATTTAAGCAATATAATGTCATCTATATTGGGTCTTCCCTTAGTTTTTCAACTCTAGAGGTCGTGTGTGTCGCATCAACAAGATTTATCTGAAATCTATACCTTTTTACCTTGTGAAACCCCGCGTGAATGGGTTGAGTGCGCACTCAAAAATGAAGCAAAGATGCTAATTGATCATGCTCATTGTGAAAGAAAAGCGGCGTCTACAGCGATTAACCTTATGTATCGGTATCCTGATAGGCTTGATTTGCAGGCTAAAATGTCGAGATTAGCGCGTGAAGAGTTACGCCATTTTGAGCAGGTCTTGGCTATATTGAAAAAAAGAAATATTCCTTTTAGGGGGATGTCTGCTTCGCGTTATGCAGGAGAGATGCGAAAGTATGTTAGAAAAAACGAGCCGGGGCAGTTGGTTGATGTGCTTATTATCGGTGCTTTTATAGAGGCTAGGTCATGTGAGCGCTTTGCAAAAATATCACCTTATTTGGATGATACTCTTAAGAAGTTTTATTTATCGTTGCTTAAGTCAGAAGCACGACACTATCAGGATTATTTAACGTTGGCGCGAGATGCTGCGGGTGGTTCGATAGATGAAAGAGTCGCTGAGTTTGCTGATCTAGAAAAAAACTTAATACTGGGTGAGGATGAGCAGTTTCGCTTTCATAGTGGGGTTAAGAAATGTATAGAGGGGTTAGGTGTAGGTGAGTAACTATCTACCCTTAAAGCATGGCGCTTATAGGGTAGTCGTTGTCATGACCAGAACGCGCTGCATTAGTTCGCTAAAGGGTAATTAATTAGCGCTATTTTACCTGAGTCGTTCGCTTCTATGTACCAAACGTATTTATCCCAGTCACCTAGCACTATTCGCTTTGCCGCTTTGCTATCGATCTCAAACTTATGAACTGCAGGTCGATGAGTATGCCCGTGAATCAATATGTCAACACCGTGTTTTTTTAGTGAAGATACGACTTCGGAAGGGGTGACATCCATTATTTCTTGCGCTTTTCCTTTGTTTTTAGCTTGGCTAATGGTGCGTAATTGCTGGGCTACAAGCTGCCTTTCAGGTAGGCTGCGTTTTAAAAATAAGGTTTGCCACTGCTCATCTCTCATGTTTTTCCGAAACTTCATGTACTCGAGGTCATGGGTGCAAAGGCTGTCACCATGCATAAGAAGTATATCTTGGCCATAAAGGTTAACGACCGATGGGTCCTCTAAGAGTTGAGCACCGGTTTCTTCACAAAATAACGGGCCCATGAGGAAATCTCTATTTCCGTGCATTAAAAACAGCTGAGTGCCTGATTCGCTCACCGCTTTAAGTTTTTGTTTAACGCTTAATTGCAGGGGGGTATTTTCGTCATCGCCAATCCAAGCCTCGAAAAAATCGCCTAGAATATAGAGTGCGTCAATACCTTGCGCTTTCGTATCAAGAAAGTTAAAAAACGCCTCGATAATTTCGGGGCGTTTCTCCTCAAGGTGAAGATCTGAGATAAATAGGGTTGTCATTAACCGTCCTAGTCTTCGATAACTTGAGCAGATTCGATAACAATGTCTTCTACAGGGACGTCTTGGTGGCCTGCTGCCATTGTCGTTTGAACATTCTTAATTTTTTCTACGACGTCCATACCGTCAGTTACTTTACCGAATACTGCGTATCCCCAGCCTTCAGTTGTCTCTGATGTGTGGTCTAAGAATCCATTGTCTTTCACGTTAATGAAAAACTGTGCTGAAGCAGAGTGTGGGTCCATTGTTCTAGCCATGGCAACAGTGCCATTTGAGTTACTTAAGCCGTTGTTAGCTTCATTTTTAATCGTGGCTTTCGTTTCTTGTGGTGTCATGCCTGGGCCAAAACCGCCGCCTTGAATCATGAAGTTGCTGATCACTCGATGAAAAATTAGGCCGTTATAAAAACCATCGCGAACATTTTGTTCGAAGTTCTTGGCTGTTACGGGCGCGTTTTCGTAATCAAGCTCAAGAGTGATGTCGCCAAAGTTGGTCTTTAATTCAATCATCGATGCTACCTATTTTGTGTTTAGTGCCAAATATGGAAAATGAGAGTACTCATCCTTTTGTTGATTTTGTATTGTAGTGAATATGGGAGATAAAAAAAATGGCTGTTTGTAAGCAAATCGGGCGATCATAAGTTAAAACTGCCCAAGTATTGTTATTTTTTATTGTATATAATGTCCCACAATCCATTTAAGCGTCTATTCTGCTTCCACTAATTACGCACGAAATAAGTAAAAACTATGGCTACCTCTGAAATTAAAGCATCAAGCAACTTTATTCGAAATATTATTGAAGAAGATGTAAAGGCGGGTAAACAGTCAAAGATAGTGACCCGCTTTCCACCTGAGCCCAATGGTTACCTCCATATTGGTCATGCGCGCTCAATTTGGCTGAACTTTGGTATGGCTAAAGAGTTTGGCGGTGATTGCAATTTGAGGTTTGATGACACGAATCCTGAAAAAGAAGAGCAGGAGTATGTTGATTCTATAAAAGAAGATGTGCGTTGGTTGGGTTATCAGTGGAGCGGTGATGTTAAGTATGCCTCTGAATACTTTGACCAGTTTTATGAGTGGGCACTTCATCTTATTAAAGAAGGCAAGGCGTATGTTTGCGACTTGTCTGCTAAAGAGTCTAGTGAGTATCGCGGTTGGGCCACAAAACCAGGTAAAGATAGCCCTTATCGCAGTCGTTCAATTGAAGAAAATCTTTTGTTGATCGATAAGATGCGAAAAGGTGAGCTTGAAGAGGGGAGTTGTGTACTTAGAGCGAAGATTGATATGGCATCCCCTAATATGAACCTTCGTGACCCAATACTCTATCGAATTCGAAAGGTGCCGCATCATCAGACGGGAGATAAATGGTGTATTTATCCCAGTTATGATTTTGCCCATGGTCAAGAAGACTCAATCGAGGGTATAACTCATTCTATTTGCACGCTTGAGTTTCAAGATCATAGACCGTTATATGAGTGGTTCCATGAAAATTTACCGGTTCCTAGCAAGCCTAAACAATATGAGTTTGGCCGATTAAATTTGAACTATACGGTTACGAGTAAACGTAAACTCAAGCAACTTGTTGATAGTGGGTTTGTTAATGGCTGGAATGACCCTAGAATGCCGACTGTTTCAGGCATGCGTCGAAGAGGGTATACACCTGCTTCATTAAAAACATTTTGCGATATGGTGCCGGTGAGTAAAAGTAATAGTGTCATTGATGTGTCGGTACTAGAGCGAGCAATCAGAGACGACCTAAATGATAATGCGCCAAGGGCGATGTGTGTAATGGATCCGCTTAAGGTTGTTATTACTAACTTCCCTGAAGGTGAAGTTGAGGATATGGTTGCAGCGTCTCACCCTAGTAAGCCAGAGCTTGGAGAGCGCACTCTACCTTTCACACGAGAGCTTTTGATTGATCGCAGTGATTTTAACGAAGATAGCTCACTTTCTAGAAAGAAATTTAAGCGGTTAGTGTTGGGTGAATGGGTTCGCCTGAGAGGCGCTTACATTATTAAGGCAAATGAGGTGGTTAAGGATGAGAGTGGCGAAATTTCTCAGATTAATGCTTCTCTAATTCCGGATACTGTTGGCAATGACGCACCAGAGGGTATAAGACCACGAGGCGTTATTCATTGGGTGTCAGAAAAGTACGGTGTTCCTGCTGAGATCAGGCGTTACGATAGGCTGTTTAATCATGAGTCGCCTGATCAGGGGGATGAGGATTTTATGACTTATATTAATGCTGATAGTTTGTCGGTTATAACTGCCATTGTTGAGCCTTCAGTTGCTAATTGTCAGGCTGAAACCTCATTTCAGTTTGAGCGTGAGGGGTACTTTGTCGCTGATCGTTATGACCATGCTGCCGGCAAACCGGTCTTCAATATGACAATTGGATTAAGAGACACCTGGGCAAGTAAGTAGTTTCTTGATTTTTTGAAGTTGGTGAAAGGCGGCTAGCTTAATTTGCCAGCATCTACGTTTAGTTTCATTATTAGTGAGGCTTTGCCTCTGAGTAATTGTTGTTAATTTAGGGTTTTGATTAATGTCACTTCAAATATTTAATACGTTAACACGCAAGAAAGATATCTTTACGCCGATTGAAGAAAATAAAGTAAAGATGTATGTGTGTGGCATGACTGTGTATGACTATTGCCACTTAGGGCATGCGAGAGTGCTAGTCTCATTTGATGTGATTGTACGTTATTTGCGATCTCAGGGTTACGATGTCACTTATGTGCGTAATATAACGGATATAGATGACAAAATTTTAAATCGGGCCAACGAAAACGGTGAGTCTTTTACCTCATTAACTGAGCGCTTTATTGAGGCGATGCATGAAGATGAAGCACGTTTAAGCGTTAAAAAGCCTGACATTGAGCCAAAAGCCACATCACATATTGCTGAGATCATCTCGATGATACAGCAGTTAATTGATAATGGTTTTGCGTATACGGCTAGTAATGGTGATGTGTATTACTCGGTGGATAAATTTCCAGAGTATGGTGCGTTATCTAAGAAGAATCCTGAAGAATTACTTGCTGGTGCACGAATAGGTGTCGAAGATGCAAAGAAGGATCCTAGAGATTTTGCGCTTTGGAAATCAGTTAAAAAAGATGAGGTCAGCTGGGATAGCCCTTGGGGAGCTGGCAGACCTGGGTGGCATATTGAGTGTTCAGCTATGTCTACTTGTTGCTTAGGTGATACGTTTGATATTCATGGTGGTGGGCCTGATCTTCCGTTTCCGCATCATGAAAATGAAATTGCTCAATCAGAAGGGGCAACAGGTAAAAAATATGTTAACTACTGGATGCATGCAGGTGCAATTCGAGTTAATAAAGAGAAAATGTCTAAGTCTCTTGGTAATTTCTTCACCATACGTGATGTGCTAGAGCGGTATCCAGCAGAAGTGGTAAGATACTTTTTGGTTTCTAGTCATTATCGAAGTCAGGTTGATTATTCTGAAGAAAGCCTGAAAGAAGCGCAGTCTGCTTTGTCTCGACTGTATACGGCTTTGCGGGATGTTGAATCGGTTGAAGGTGGGGTGTCAGAGCTTGCTTTGGCGGACGAGTATAAAGCAAGATTTAAAAAGGCAATGAATGATGACTTTAATACGCCTGTTGCTTTAGCGGTGATGTTTGATTTGGTTAAAGAATTAAATCGCGCAAAAGCAAGTGGAGAGGCGACTGTTGGTCAATTGGCGCAACTACTTCGTGAGCTAGGAGAAATATTAGGTATTCTTCAGTTAGATGCAGAGGAGTTTCTTAAATCAAGTAGTGGGTTTAGTAATGATTCAATTAATGAGGCCGAGATCGAACAATTGATTATTGATCGTGTAAATGCACGACAAAATAAAGACTGGGCTGAGTCTGACCGAATTAGGGATTACCTTAAGGATGAAGGGGTGATTCTAGATGACCGAAAAGAAGGAACTGTTTGGAGGAGGGGGTAGGTACATTATCTCTTTTGAATAAAAAAAGCGCCAATTAGGCGCTTTTTTTATAGCTGTTGATTTTACGTAGAGTGATTTTTATGAATGTAGTTTATCCGCTGCGTAAAGTGTGTTTTCCATAAGTGTTGCAACTGTCATTGGGCCAACGCCACCGGGAACAGGGGTAATCCATCCGGCTCTTTCTTTAGCTGAGTCAAATTCAATATCACCTACGAGCTTTCCGGTATCAAGTCGGTTAATGCCTACATCTATGACAATTGCACCGGGTTTTATCCATTCACCTTTGACGATGCCTGGTTTGCCTACGGCGACAACGACGATATCCGCCAAAGCCACTTTTTGGTCTAGGTTTTGGGTAAAGCGGTGGGTTGTTGTTACTGTGCAGCCTGCAAGCAATAACTCTAGTCCCATCGGGCGACCAACAATATTAGACGCGCCTACTATGATGGCATCTTTCCCTCTAATGGCTTCGCCAGTGCTTTCAAGAAGTGTCATGATACCTTTTGGTGTGCAGGGGCGTAGAAGGGGTAATCGTTGCGCCAACTTGCCTAGATTAAAAGGATGAAAGCCATCAACGTCTTTGTCTGGGCGGATTTGTTCAAGGATCTTATCTGCATTAAGGTGCTTGGGGAGAGGGAGTTGGACAAGTATTCCGTCAATCTCTCTATCTTCATTTAGTCTGTCGACTAAGATTTCTAATTCTTCTTGTGTGGCATTTGATTCAAGTTTGTAAGAGCGAGACTCAAATCCAACCTCTTCGCACGCATTGGTTTTATTCTTAACATAGACTTGAGAGGCTGCGTCTTCGCCTACGAGTACGACAGCAAGGCCTGGAGCTCTAAGGCCTTTACTGATTCGTTCTTGTACTCCAATAGCTACTTTTTTTCTGACTGATGCGGCAATTGCTTTGCCGTCAATGAGTTTTGCGCTCATGTGGGTGTCTTCGCCTGTGTAGTAAAGTTTAGAAACGTTTATAAAGCTGATGATCTATTTTCTCATGCCATCAACTTAATAAAAAGAGTTGATTAATCGTTATACACAAAAGAATGTCATTAAGAGGGGGGTGGTTAACGGTGATGTAAAATTATAAAATAATTATTCATACAGTGGTTGACGGATGTTAAAACCGGCTGTATTATTCGCGCCATCTTGTTGAGACACAGAAGAACGAGACGGGGTATAGCGCAGTCTGGTAGCGCGCCTGCTTTGGGAGCAGGATGTCGGGAGTTCGAATCTCTCTACCCCGACCATTTAGTTAGATTGAAAAATCAAAGCTAAAATCATATGTGTCTTTATTGGATTGGGGTCTAAGCGCCCATAGCTCAGCTGGATAGAGCAACGCCCTTCTAAGGCGTGGGTCTCAGGTTCGAATCCTGATGGGCGCGCCATTAAATTGGCTTGAAACAAGATCTTAGAAAGTGTTAGTGTAATAAATGTTAATGGTAGTAAGATAGAAAATACAGTAATGGTGGGCGTAGCTCAGTTGGTAGAGCTCAGGATTGTGATTCCTGCGGTCGCGGGTTCAATCCCCGTCGCCCACCCCAATTTTAAATGCTTTTAGGGCTTTTAAAATTTAGAAATTAGTGTATAGTTCTCAAAAAATGCGAAAGTGGCGGAATTGGTAGACGCGCTGGATTTAGGTTCCAGTATCGTAAGATGTGAGAGTTCAAGTCTCTCCTTTCGCACCACTCCTTGAGTGGTATCCTCCAAATAAAATCATGAGTGTTCAGCTCAAACTTATTAAAAATCAATTATTTATTATATTTCTAATTATCTCTTGGGATATACTTCTCTATAGTGCGTATTTGTGCGCCTTTAAGGTTGTGCCTAGGTGGTAATTTAAAATATAATCGCCTGTTTTATCATACGTGGTTTAGCGAAATCGCAGTCAGTGCATTTCCGGAGTTTCGGTTCTCTGTCAATTATATAACCCGTTGGCAGTTGCAGGTGTTTAGGTGTGTCCTTTAAAGGTATATCTTGACCTTGGGTGTTTGGTAGTGATCTCATGTCCCGGATGGGGTGAGGCTAGGCTTTACTTTTTAAGTAATAATTACAAATTAGATTCGAGGATCTTCCATGCAAGTTTCCGTTGAAACGACGTCTTCAATCGAACGTCGCATGACTATCGGTGTTCCTGCGGAGCAGGTAGAAAGCGAAGTACAAAAACGTCTACAGCAGACGGCAAAGACTGTTAAAATTAATGGTTTTCGTCCAGGTAAAGTACCTTTTAGCGTCGTTAAAAAGCGCTACGGTCAGGGCGTTCGTCAAGAAGTTCTTGGCGAAGTGATGCGCAATGCTTATGTAGAGGCGTTGGCAAAAGAAGAAATTAACCCTGCTGGTTACCCTAAGTTTGAAACTAAATCAGTAGAAGATGGTAAAGATCTGGAGTTTGTAGCTGTTTTTGATATCTACCCAGAGTTTGAGCCAGCAGATATGTCAGGTATTTCTATTACGCGTGAAACTGCAGAAATTAAAAAAACTGACATCAAAAATATGATCGAAGTGTTGCGTCTACAGCATGCAACGCCAAAGTCGGTAAAGCGTAAAGCTAAGAAAAAAGATGTATTGACTATCGACTTTAAAGGGTCTGTTGATGGCGAAGAGTTTGAGGGCGGAAGCGCTGTAGACTCAAAAGTTACCATCGGTTCTGGTCAAATGATCCCAGGCTTTGAAGATGGGTTGGTTGGTGCTAAGCCAGGTGATGAGCTTACATTAGATGTAACCTTCCCAGAAGATTATCAAAATAAAGAATTAGCGGGTAAGGCTGCTCAGTTTGCAGTAACCGTTAAGTCAACTGAAGAAATGGTTCTGCCAGAAATGGATCAAGAATTTTTCTCTAAGTATGGCATTGAAGATGCTGACGAAGAGAAATTTACTGCTGAGATCTTAAAGAACATGGAGCGTGAGCTTGCTCAGGCTGTTAATAACAAGGTTAAGCAGCAAATTGTTGATCAATTAGTTGACGTTAACGAGTTTGATGTTCCTGGTGCTATGATCGATCAAGAAGTTGACCGCATGCGTGAAGATGCTGTACGTCAATTTGGTGGTGGTCAAATGAAGGCTGCTGATTTGCCAGCTGAGCTTTTCAAGGATCAAGCTGAAAAGCGTGTTAGAACAGGTCTTATCTTTTCTGCTATCGTTAAATCAAATGACCTTAGTGTTGATGCTGAGAAAGTTGATGAAAAGATTGCTCAGATCGCAAGCACTTATCAAGACCCTGAACAGGTTATTGAGTATTACAAGGGTAACCAAGAGCAGATGGCTCAGGTTCAATCTGTAGTATTAGAAGATCAAGTGGTTGAGCTTGTGTTAGGTAAGGCAAAAGTAGAAGATAAAAAAGTAAGTTATGAAGATGCTGTTAAGCCTGCTCCACAGCCTGGTGCTTAATAGTAATCTAAATAAACGAAGAAAATGCTGAATATTTTTAGAATTTAGCTAAAATTAAAACAGCCGGTGACTATCCGGCTGTTTTGTATTTTAAGGGAAGTGTTTTTATCGCTTTTTTTGTGTTTTTTGGGGGAATTATAAAAATATGAGTAATCAAAAGATTATCGGAGACGTTTCAGGTATTGATCCAAGCAGTGCTTTGGTGCCTATGGTTATTGAGCAAACTGCGAGAGGGGAGCGTTCTTTTGATATCTATTCCCGTCTGCTTAAAGAGCGGGTTATATTTCTAGTTGGTCAGGTAGAAGACCATATGGCTAACCTTGTTGTTGCTCAGTTACTATTCCTCGAGTCGGAAAACCCAGACAAAGATATCCATTTATATATAAATTCACCAGGTGGCTCAGTAACTGCTGGGATGTCTATTTATGACACAATGCAGTTTATTAAGCCTGACGTATCCACTATGTGTATAGGTCAAGCGGCAAGCATGGGTGCGCTTTTGTTAACCGGTGGTGCTAAAGGTAAGCGTTACTGTCTTCCGCATTCACGAATGATGATTCATCAGCCTTTAGGTGGGTATCAGGGGCAGGCTACTGATATTGAGATTCACACAAAAGAAATACTGACTATTCGCGAAAAATTAAACAGAGTTTTGGCTGGCCATACAGGTCAAGATATGGAAACTATTGCTAAAGATACAGATCGTGATAACTTTATGGATGGAAATGCCGCTGTAGAATACGGTTTAATCGATTCAGTACTTGATAAAAGAGCGTAGAGTAACCAATATTAAGCTTATAGCGTATTCAAGTGAATTGTTTTGAATGCGTTTCAGGTTTGAGTAAATTGTTTTCAGCGCTAAACTGTTACTGAAAACAATCTAAGAATAATGGTTTTGTCTCAGGTGTTGCTAATTTTAGCGAATGTTGTGGCAACGCCAGACAAAGACAATAAAGAATTTAGAGGTAGTCGAATGGCTGACGATAAAAACGGTAAAAGCGAAGATAACGGTAAACTGCTTTACTGTTCTTTTTGTGGAAAAAGTCAGCATGAGGTCAGAAAGTTAATTGCTGGACCTTCTGTTTTTATATGTGATGAGTGCGTGGATCTTTGCAACGATATTATTCGTGAGGAAATCCAAGAAAGTAGCACAGAAGAGAGTAGTGATCGTCTTCCTACTCCGCAAGAAATTAAGTCAACGCTTGATGATTACGTAATTGGTCAAGATCGGGCTAAAGTTGTTCTTGCTGTTGCGGTCTACAATCACTACAAGCGCTTACGGTTTGATGATAAAAAATCAGATATCGAGTTGGGTAAGAGTAACATTCTGCTTATTGGTCCTACTGGTAGTGGTAAGACGTTGCTTGCAGAAACGTTGGCGCGCTTGCTTAATGTTCCATTTACCATTGCTGACGCTACAACACTGACTGAAGCCGGTTATGTTGGTGAGGATGTTGAGAACATTATTCAGAAGTTGCTCCAAAAATGTGACTATGATGTTGAAAAAGCTCAGCGCGGAATAGTATATATTGATGAAATCGATAAGATTTCACGTAAGTCTGACAACCCTTCTATTACTAGAGATGTATCTGGTGAAGGTGTGCAACAGGCATTATTGAAGTTAATTGAAGGTACTGTTGCTTCGGTACCACCGCAGGGTGGGCGTAAGCATCCTCAGCAAGAGTTTTTGCAGGTTGATACGTCTAACATACTGTTTATTTGTGGTGGCGCGTTTGCAGGCTTAGACAAGGTTATCAGTGATCGCTCCGAAAAGAGCAGTATCGGTTTCTCTGCAACAGTTAAAGGGAAAGACGATGTTAAGAGCTTCGGTGACATGCTTAAGGATGTGGAGACAGAAGACCTTGTTCGATACGGTCTTATTCCTGAGTTTGTGGGTCGCTTGCCGGTTGTGGCAACACTGACAGAACTTGATGAGGATGCGTTGATTGAGATTTTAACAGAACCTAAAAACTCATTGACTAAGCAGTATCATAAGTTGTTTGAAATGGAAGGTGTTGAGGTTGACTTTAGAGAAGATGCTTTGCGTGCTGTTGCTAAAAAGGCGATGGAGCGAAAGACGGGTGCTCGTGGGTTGAGATCAATTCTTGAAAATGTGCTTTTAGATACGATGTATCATATACCTTCTGAGACGGGTATATCTAAAGTCGTGATTGATGAGAGTGTCATTAAGGGGGATTCTGACCCGATAAAGATTTATGAAAATACTGAGCAGGCGAAAGCTGTTCCAGATGATTAATTCTTTATAATATCTATAAAAAGGGCCTTCTGGCCCTTTTTTGTATTTATAGATTAAATCGTCTGTAAAAACATACTAGCCCGTCTATAGTTAAACTCATCTATAAGTCCTACAATCTAATCAGTTTTATGGTTGTATTCTCCATCTTTGCCCCCATTTAGGATTCATTGTATGGAAATTGCCGAATAAATAAGTCGTCCAGGGGACATCTATGACAGATATTGATAATCCAGTGACTCTAACTGCACGTGAGCTACCCGTTTTACCACTTCGAGATGTGGTTGTTTTTCCGCATATGGTGATACCGCTTTTCGTGGGTCGTGAAAAGTCCATTGAGGCTTTAGAGTTTGCGATGGAGAGTGATAAGCAGATACTGCTCGTTGCACAAAAAGACGCTGGCGAAGATGATCCGAAGCAGGGTGATGTATTTGACATCGGAACTGTTTCAACCATCTTACAGATGCTTAAGTTGCCTGATGGAACTGTAAAAGTATTAGTAGAGGGTGGGGCTCGTGCAAAAGTAAACTCAATGGTTGAGGATCGTTTCTATACGGCTAATATAACTCCATTAGATGAAACAGAGTTGTCTGAAGAAGACTCCACTGCCTTACTCAGAACCTTATCTAGCCAATTTGAGCAGTACGGAAAGCTAAGTAAAAAGATTCCAGCTGAAATTAGTTCATCCTTGTCGAGTATTAGTGATCCAGGTCGATTGGTTGATACCATTGCTGCCCATCTTGAATTGAAGATCCCAGAAAAGCAGGAGTTGCTTGAAGAGCTTAGCATTACTGATCGTGTAGAGCTTTTATTAGCAAGAATCGAAGGTGAGCTAGATCTCATTAAAGTTGAAAAAAGAATTCGCGGCCGCGTTAAAAAGCAAATGGAAAAAAGCCAGCGAGAATACTATCTGAATGAGCAAATGAAGGCTATTCAGAAAGAAATGGGTTCTCTCGGTGAAGCAGGCAATGAATTTGATGATATAGAGCAAAAAATTGCCTCATCAGGCATGACCGGTGAAGCAAAACAAAAGGCTGAGACTGAGCTTAATAAACTTAAAATGATGTCGCCCATGTCGGCAGAGGCTACGGTTGTAAGAGGCTATATAGACTGGCTTACGGGGCTGCCGTGGAAAAAACGCAGTAAAGTTCGTAATGATATAGATAAAGCCAGAGAGATTTTAGATGAAGATCATTATGGTCTCGAAGAAGTTAAAGATCGTATTCTTGAATATTTAGCGGTCCAAGGGCGTGTTAAAAAGCTGAAGGGGCCAGTGCTTTGTTTGGTGGGCCCTCCGGGTGTTGGTAAAACATCTTTAGGGCAGTCTATTGCTAAGGCTACTAACAGAAAATATACCCGTATGGCGTTAGGCGGCGTTCGAGATGAAGCTGAAATTAGGGGGCATCGAAGAACATACATAGGTTCAATGCCGGGTAAGCTAGTTCAGAAGATATCTAAAGCAGGTGTTAAAAACCCATTATTCCTATTAGATGAAATTGATAAAATGGGTATGGATCAGCGTGGAGATCCAGCATCTGCATTACTTGAGGTGTTAGACCCAGAGCAGAATCATACGTTTAATGATCACTATCTAGAAGTTGATTATGATCTCTCGGATGTAATGTTTGTTTGTACATCTAACTCTATGAATATTCCAACGGCCTTGCTAGACCGAATGGAAGTTATCCGTATTCCTGGGTATACAGAAGACGAAAAGGTGAATATTGCGCAGCGTTACTTGATTCCTAAGCAGCAAGATAATAATGGCCTTAAAAAGAACGAAATATCGTTCACTGAACAAGCCGTTAAAGAGATTATACGCTACTACACAAGGGAAGCTGGTGTTCGTGGCTTAGAACGTGAAGTTGCTAAAATATGCCGAAAAGTAGTGAAAGAAAATACCTTGCGTCACAGTCATGAATTGATTGCTATAACGGATGACAATCTTGAGCAGTATTCGGGTGTCCGTAAATTTAGTTATGGCGTTGCTGACGAAGAAGATAGTGTGGGGCAGGTAACAGGTCTTGCATGGACTCAAGTCGGCGGAGAGCTTCTTACAATCGAGTGCACGTCTGTTAAAGGTAAAGGAAAGACCATAAAGACAGGGTCGCTGGGTGATGTAATGCAAGAATCAATTCAGGCAGCCTTAACTGTCGTTAGAAGTCGAGCGATGGCATTAGGAATAGAAGAGGATTTTCATGAGAAAAATGATATCCATATTCATGTTCCTGAAGGTGCCACACCGAAGGACGGTCCGAGTGCGGGTATTGCTATGTGCACAGCATTGGTCTCTTCTTTGACGGGTATTCCTGTTAAGTCGGAAGTTGCCATGACAGGTGAGATAACGCTCCGGGGTCAAGTGCTTGCGATTGGTGGACTTAAAGAGAAATTGTTGGCTGCTCATCGCGGTGGGATTAAGACTATTATTATTCCAGATGAGAATAAGAAAGACTTGAAAGAGATTCCCGATAATATAAAAGAATCCTTGAATATCATCCCTGTTAAGTGGATTGACGAAGTTTTGGAGGTCGCGTTGGCTTATCAAGCAAAACCCCTTACCAGTGAAAAAAGTCCTTTAAAGTCTAAAGATGGAGGTTCAGATGATGAAAAGGATGGAAAGGAACGAATAAATACGCATTAGGTGCTTTGGTCGCTTGACAGGCCTTTCAACAAGTTGGTATAAAATAAAACGCCGTTAAGCAGCCAAAATAAGGCCTCGGGGGCTCATTTAAATATTTTCTGTTAAAAATATTAAATAGAAATCGTAGAAACTGAAAACTGAAATAAATACGTATAACACGATGCTCCTATGGTAGCCTTTGCTTCTTGGAGATTTATAATTTTGTGATTCGTTTTTTCTGTTAATTAAGATATAAAAAAAGGGGTTAAGTGTGAACAAGTCTGAACTTATTGACGCAATTGCTGCATCAGCAGATATTTCTAAAGCAGCTGCAGGTCGTGCATTGGATGCAATGACTGATTCTGTTACTACTGCACTTAAGGGTGGGGATCAGGTTACTCTTATTGGTTTTGGAACTTTTTCTGTCAAGGATCGAGCAGCGCGTACTGGTCGTAACCCACAGACAGGTGCAGAGATTCAAATTGCAGCTGCAAAAGTACCAAGCTTTAAAGCGGGTAAAGCGTTAAAGGATGCAGTAAACTAAGCATACCTTTAGGTTGTTATTTAAAAGGCGCATTCTTTGGATGCGCCTTTTTAGTTTGAATATAGAAATAGATACTCATTTGTTAAAGTAAGAATATAGCTCGGGGGAGCCATGCTTCAAGATATAAGAGATAATGCTCAGAGTACGGTTGCAAAAGTAATTGTAGGGCTAATAGTGCTAACGTTTGCCTTATTTGGGGTTGACTCTATTGTTGGTGGTTTTGGTGGCGAGCCTGAGGTCGCAGTCGTTAACGGTAATGATATTAAAGAGACTGATTTTTTACGTGCCGTTGATATTAAAAAGAGACAAATTCTTGGGCAAATGGGTGAGGACGCTGATCCTGCTTTAATTGATGATCAGAAACTTAAACAATCTGTGCTCGAAGGGCTTATTGATCAAGAAATACTATTACAAGACGCAATAGGGCTAGGTGTCTATATTTCTGATCAATCTATCAATTCGCTGATAACGGGGATTAATCAATTCAAAGTAGACGGCCAATTTGATAATGATTTATTTTTAGCCTCTATAAGAAACTTTGGGATGACCACTCAAACGTTTAAAGAGTCAATTAAGAAAGAAGTTCTAATTTCTCAGCCTAGAAACGCAATAATCTCAACGTCGTTCATATTGGATGATGAATTCAATAGAGTGATAGAGATTGACAGGCAGACACGCAATTACTCGCTGGCTAAATTTGATCAGTCTGATTATATCGATGCTGTAAATGTTGATGAAAATGAGATTGAGGCTTTTTATGAGTCACACAAACAAGACTACGCGACAATTGAATCTGTGGATGTTGAATACTTACAGCTAGAAAAAAATGCTCTTCTTGAAAAAGTTGAAGTGACTCAAGAAGAGTTACAAAAAGCTTTTGAGCGAGAAGTTGAAGCATTTGAAGGGTTGGAGGAGCGTAATGCTTCCCATATTTTAATAGAGATAAATGATGACGTATCAGATGCTCAGGCTAAAGCGTTGGCCGAAAAGCTAAGTGCGCGTATTGCAGAAGGCGAGTCTTTTGAAGCGTTAGCAAAAGAGTTCTCTGATGATATTGGTTCGGCTGCTCAGGGCGGAAGTCTTGGCTTTGCTTCGAAAGGTGCATATCTACCTGCGTTTGATGATGCTCTTTTTGCTTTGTCTGAAGGTAGCGTTTCGAAACCAGTATTAACCGAATATGGTTATCATCTTATCAAGCTTGAAGACGTTCAGATGCAGCCTATCCCAACATTTGAAGAAATGAGATTTTCAATTGAGGCGGACATAAAGGCAGAGAAGGTTGAAGCGTTATATGTAGAACTGAGTGAGCGGTTAGCAGACCTTAGTTACGCATCGTCTGACCTTAGAGAGCCTGCAGACGAGTTAGGTTTGGATATTAACACTGCAGAAAAGGTGTCGGCACTTAGTATTGAAGGGCTGTTTGGGAACCCTAAAGTTCAGAAATCACTTTTCTCCGCTGATGTTATTAAAGACGGTAATAACAGTGAACTTATTGAAATAAACTCTGAAGCCGTCGTTGTGGTTCGTGCTGCTAATCATTACCCTGCATCACAGAAAGGGCTTTCTGAGGTTAGAGATGAAATTGTAGCTGAACTTAAGCGGAAGAAAGCAACTGATGAAGCCATTTCTGCAGCGAATAAAGCAACTGAGGCGTACTTGTCAGGTAATGAAGATACTGCGGGTCTAGCTTGGGAGTCGTTTAAGGACATCAAAAGAAATGATTTTGAAGTTAACCCTGAGTTAATTAAATTTATCTTTTCTATGCCTGCAGCAACTGATGCAGATAAGTCGGTATCAGGGATTGATATAGATGGGGACTATTTTGTCGTTAAGCTAGATAGTGTCAATGTGCCAAATGTTGATGACGTAAAGGCAGCAGAGCGTCAGGCCATTAGGCGAGTAATTGGTGGCGGGTTAGGGAATGCCGAATACCAAGTATTCCAAACAGCGTTAAGAGCGAAGGCAGAAATCGAAAAAATTTAAGTTTTTCTACCGTAATAGAAGCGAGGCTAAGGCCTCGTTTTTTTTATTTTAAAGAAAATAGATAGAGGGTTCTCCGGCTTAAACGGTTTAAAAGTACCAATATCGAGACGCCCTTCACGTTACGTGCGTACCCCAATATAGTTTTGTGTACTGGTTATCTTTAACGTTCATCGAATTAATGTATCTTTAAGTAACAGCAAGTTACTAAGGTTATTGAGTGGAACGCATCAATACATAATAAAAAACCTTATTTAAAAAAATTAACAAAAGGATTCTCGAATCTAATGATTCTTGTACTTGTAGGCTCTGTTCTAGCCTTTACTATGATCCAAGAGGCGAGTGTGATTGAACCTCACCAAAAAGGATTAGTGTTGTATGAACGCTCTATTAATAATGACTCTACTTTTATTCAGGAGAGGGTGATAGTTGAGCCCCTATCTGAATTAAGATTCAGAAATATTACTCGTCAAGCTTATGACTATAGTTGTGGTTCTGCTGCATTGACTACGGTTCTTGAGTTTTACTTAGGGCGTAAATTTCAAGAGCGCCAAGTAATGGAGGGGTTGCTTCATTATGGTGAAAGTGAGCGAATTGTAGAGCGTCGAGGGTTTTCGATGCTAGATATGAAAAGGCTGGTAACGGCTTTGGGTTATCCAGCTGGTGGCTTCAAAGCAGAAATAGAAGATTTAATAGAGTTGGATCACCCCGCAATTGTTCCTATTCATCATGCAGGTTTTAAGCACTTTGTGGTCGTTAGAACAATAAAGGACGGTCGCGTATATATTGCAGACCCCTCTCAAGGAAATATAACGTTTACAATTGAACGTTTTAAAGAAAAGTGGGATCAGAATGTTCTTTTTGTTGTTTTCCCTGGTAACTCAAAGCCTATAGATGGCCTTGAATTAAGAGAAGAAGACTTACGCTTTATAGATGACCAAACAATCACTTATCTTGCATTTCAACAGTTTCCTGAATTTGATTTACCGCTTGAACATAAAATTCAGAATGAACTTGAACGTCAAAAGAATAATGCAGATGGAACAATTGATAATGCTGTGAAGCATCTTCACTATAAAAGACAATAAATTTAGTTAAGCACTTACATAAAATAATTAATTATTAAAAAAGGGATCAGGAATGAACCGTTGGGTAGTACCATGTTGTTTCTTATTTGTGTCAATACTCTCTTCTACGGGCTCTTGGGCTGAAGAAAAATCCAGTGTTGATAAAGCCAGAGAAGCTCTTACAAAACAGGAAGGGGATTCTGACTCAGCTAAACAACTTGAAGAGGTCTTTCAAGCAGCTGAGAAAAATTACTCTCTCCTAAAGAAAGGTAAGCAGTCCATGAGTTATAGTTTTGACTATAGCTATTTTGGCGATCAGCGATTTGACATCCAGATTGTCAATAACTCTGTGAGGAATTTGGATGTTACACCGGCGGCAACACACTCCTTTACTAACTCGTTCTCTTATGACTATGGTCTATTAAACAATTTGACTGTTAGTGCTCGACTTCCTCTTGTGTCTAAGTTTGATACTCAAGATGAATTATCCACAACAGACCTTGGTGATATGAGTTTCACCCTAAGGTGGCAGCCACTTGCTTATGTACCAGGCAAGCCTTCTATTACGTTGTTTAGCTCAGTCAAAACTAAAACGGGTGTGAGCCCTTATGAGATTGACCTTAATAGACAGCTTTCTACGGGTAGTGGTTATTATTCTGTATCCGGCGGCTTGAGTACGTCAAAGGTCATAGATCCAGTTGTACTCTTTGGCTCTTTAAGTATGACCTATAACTTTGAACAAGAAGATTTGAATCAAGTTAGGGGGGCTAGACTACTAAGATCGGTTCAGCCAGGTATTAGTTTCTCGCTCTCAGGTGGCTATTCTTACTCTCTTTCCTATGATACGTCTTTGAGTGCATCAGTACAGATAAGTTACTCTGATGAGACAACGCTCAAATTTAATGACGGTTCTGTTGCAAAAGCGCAGGATCAAGTTAGTGGCATCATCAACTTCTCTTTAGGCAACCGTATTAGTGAAAAGACCATTCTTAACACAAATATTGGTTTTGGCTTAACAGAAGACTCCCCTGATATCCTAGTTGGTTTTTCTCTGCCTATTAATTTAGCCGGGTTAAAGGACGAATAATAAATAAATTGGGAAGAGATGTTGCTAATGATAAGTGTTAGACGTAACAGCTGTAAATTGTTACAGGCCATAGCTTTGGTTAGCTTGGGTATGCCTGCAATGGCACAAATGACCACTAATTTGACCGGCCCTTCTAAGGCCATGTCATTAGGTAATGCCGTTACAGCAGATACACCTGGCGTTTTTGCTATTCAATATAACCCTGCTGGTTTGGCTAAACTTAAAGGCCGTCAGTTTCAGTTTAATTTACTGAATGCCTATATGGATATTGATGCAGATTTTATAGCGCCACCTGGCTATGAAATTTTTGGTATCGATGGCCTTGGGTATGATGAACAGAAACAACAGCAAAAGGATTGGGTTGCCAATAGTCACAGCCATACAAATACAGTAGCTGCTTATATACCCGGGTACGGTATGCAAAAGCTCCCTCGAGGTCCGGGTGTTTTGCCTACTATGGGTTTTTCTATAAATGCGCCAGGGTCAAAGTTTACGTTTGGTAACGCATTTTACTTACCTATGTTTGCGGGTTTCTACCGTGATTTGGGTGACCCAGGCGTATATATGCCTAAGGCTACCGCGATGCAGCGTGTGACCTATTTATCACCTACGATTGCTTATGAAATCAATGACGACTGGTCAGTGGGGGCGGGTATTCAATTCTCACACCAAGCCATTGCTGCTGACCAGTATATGCGTGCACCAAACATGCTGTTAGGTGTTGCAGAGATACTTCAGGACGCTTTTAACTGTGAAAGTGGGAATGAGCCTTTAGCGCCATTTATCGCACTTTGTGGGGGTAATGTAGGACCATGGGATGATGTGGGTGCCATGAGCCTTGATCTTCAAGAAACCTTATCTCCTACTTACTCATTAGGTGTCATGTGGGAACCCACTGACTGGTTTTCATGGGGAGCTTCCTATTACAGTGAAGCCGACATGAACCTTAAAGGGACCTTTGAGCTTAACTATACCAACGATTGGTCAGGCTTTTGGCAAAGTCTAAATAGTTCGATTATTGGTGCAATCAGTGCTGCTATACTGAGTCTACCTTCAGGTGCGCCTCGTGAAGCGGGTAATGTATCAATGAAGCTAACATACCCTCAGCACTTTAAAACGGGTATCAGCCTTAAAGTACATCCTAAGTTAACAATGAATGTTGATGTAGGTTATTATGATTGGAGTACCTTTGACGCACTAAATCTTCAGTTTGATAGAAATCTTGAGTTCTTGGGGGCAGCTAAAATATTGTCTCCTGATAATGCAACCTCTAATACTTTGAGTCTGCCTCTTAACTGGACGGATGAGTGGAACATAGGTATCGGCTTTGAGCATCACGTTACGTCTCGTCTAGATCTACGAGTAGGTGCTGAGATACGTGACTCTATCACTCCAGACGATCAGCGAAGCCTCTTAGGGGTATTTGGTGATTCAATACTATGGGGGGCAGGTCTTGGTTACAGGTGGGATAAAGATACGGATGTAGATTTCCACATCTCTTATCTTCAATCTGTTGAGTATATTCCGGCAAATGGAAGTTGTAACTTAAACTGTGATAATCTTACTAACATTATCTATAACCCTTACGCGGGGCTAGATGTGAAGACATCACTTAGATTTGCATCACTAGGTTTCTCGTTTACTACGAAATTTTGATGAATAGTTACCCTACAGTATTTGAGAGTTTTGTGTTTCGTTTAAAATTAGTGGGTTTATCGTTTGTTTTGGTTTTTTCTACCCATGTGAATGCTGAAAAGTATTTCACTTGGGTAGATGAGATGGGGCGAGTGAATCATACCGTTATTCCAGAAGAGGATAATCCACTTATTAAACCAGGTCATAAAGATAATCTGGAAAAAAAAACTGACGTAAGTGACGTCTCAGCTGTCGGCGAGTTCGAACAAGCACCTAACCCTTCTAAGCCGACCGCTCCTATTGTTTCTGAGCGCAATTCCCCCAGTATACCCACTGAGACTAATGCGACGAATGATATACCTCATTCACTTAAACTTGATGCGTCTGAAACGAGTGTTCAACCAACAGAACAAAAGGAGGCCGTTCGAAAAATAGAAATAAATGAAGCTGACTATATCGATGGAGATGTGCTGTTAGAGCAGGGTAGCGTCAGAGATGACAGTGATCTGCCATATTACACATGGACAGATGCAGAAGGGATTATTAGAAACACACCTTACCGGCCTGGCTCGTCATCAGATGCTGTAAAGCAATCTAAAGGTGGCGAAAAAGCTGAAAAAATTGAGCCTGAATATACGGTTTATGATGAATATTTAAAAGTAGATTCTTCAGTTATTGGAGGCTCTCAGCTTAAACAAAGCGAAATGGATGATTTTGCCCAAACATTGTTTTTTAGCGATAACACTGAAAACTTTATAGATACATTTTCAAAACAATGTTGTACTGATTTAGTTAAAGAGAGCCCCGAAAGCTTAAGTTTTGAAGATTCTGTTTATATTGAACTTGATAAGAATGCATCGACACACTACTTCTCGGAGGGTAAAAGTCCTTATAAGCTAGTTGAGTTACCTCATTTACAAGAACGCTATAGCTTAAAGTTAAAAACATTTATCAAAACAAGTAGTAAGACTGGGGTTAAAAATGGCGTATTTTTTCCACAACTTGTTTTTTTAAATGATGAGTTTGAAGTTCTTCGTATTGTCCGCAATCCTGTACTTGAATATGTCCCTGAAAACTGGCGTCGCCATGGCTACTTAAAGGGGTTATTTGAAATGGATGGTGGCGACAATTCACGTTATATCCTTATTAACACCACTAAAGAAAACCTAAGAGCTCGAAATCAAGTTGAAAACAAAAATACGGTTATTTTGAATAACCAAAAACTAGGCGCTATCGAACTTGAAGCATTGCGAAAATAGTCTTTAGGTATTCTGGCTAATACGCTCGCTTTGTTACATCAACCCAAGGGATTGAGATCCAGCTAAAACGACCGGTTGCAGTCGATTTAGCTGTACAGTTATAGCGAAATCTTCGTGTATTAAAGGGGGTTTCTGGACTAACGATAAACGTTTCAGTGTCGACCTTTACTTTCGGTAAAGCGCCGACCGATGAGCCGAAGCAGTTTACGTTATTAACTAAACCGTCTGCTCCATAAATAAATAGTGTGGGTGGGTTTCTACTTGTCTCGTTTATCACTCCGAAATGGGGTTTAAATTCAATATCTTCGAATGCGGTGCTGTTTAACTTTGCAGCCATTAGTGGGAATTTTCCAAACCGATTGGATGCAGGGTAGCGAGGCAGGCTTTGTAAGCTCATATTAAACCCAGTGGCACCAGATTGTTGACCAAATCCGATATAACCCATCTCTTTAAGCAGCGTGTTTGCAGGCTGGTCAAATTCCCCATAAGGGTATGCAAACAATTTTATATCCTGGTTTAACCGTTTATTAATTATCGCTTGTGCCGTTGTGATCTCATCAACAAATTGTCTTTTCCATAAGTCAGTATCAAGTCCTTCACTCATCAGGTAGCTATGTTGGTGTGTATGATTAGCAATGGTTGCACCCTGTAATTTCATTTCTCTTAATTGCTCCCAGCTGACATGTGATGCTTTTTTTGCTTCTATAGGGGCGGTATTCACAAAAATAGTAAACGGAATGTTATATTTTTTTAGTATCGGAAATGCGTTTTTGTACACAGAGATATAGCCATCATCAAACGTGATGCCGACGGTTTTATTGTCTTCTTTTTTTTGATTTTTTAAGTCTTCCACTATTGAAGGTATTGATGAAATAGAAAAGTTGTTATCAATCAAATACTGGATATGTTGTTTAAATAATGAAATAGAAGTACTTGTACTTGAAGGCGTATTATCGTCAATGTGATGATACTGAAGCACTACAGCTGCTTGAGCGGAAGAAACAATATATAGGCTCAACGCTAGAGTATTAACATAAAATAACCTGGGTAACTTTTTCATTTTATTAGCGTATATTTCCATTTTTATAATGCTGACTGAGTGTCGCCATTGCCTGATTTATCGCTTGGATTAATGTGGTAGATCCCCCCTTGTCTGGGTGATATTTTGAGGCAAGGCGTTTGTACTGTTTTTTTATTTCAGTATACGAAACAGGGGGGGATAGTTCGAGTATCCGTAATGAATCCAAATGGCCGTTAGGGTTTTGAGTACTCTTCCAAAACGAAAGTATAAGATGTTCGATTTCTTCTGATGTGATGTTTTTTAGGTTGTCTAAATTTAAGTAGTATTCAGCCAAGGGGTCGATTAAGTCAAGGGTTTGATTATGTGAGATCATGGTACTGAGTGCACAGACTTCTATGCTGAGTGGTGAAATTTTAAGATAGCCCACTTTATTACTCTGTAGCTTAATACGAAGCTTATAAAGTGCATGAAATACTAAAAAGTGCAATTGAAAGAGTTGGTCGCTTTGACTCATGCTGAGCTTATTAAGTATCTGGAAGCGGCCCGATTGCAAGCACTTTATGAGTTCATACTCTGAAATTCTCTCACATTCTGCCTGAGAAATGATGGTCTCAATAGTGTTGCAGAGTTGTGTAATAAAGTTGTCAGAAATGTCGTATGTTGAGTCAAGCATTTACAAACCGTGACTAGCTATAAGTCGTGTAATTATATTCTAGATTGATGGCTTATAAGTATGGCTAAGTTTGGGGTATTTGCTACCTAATTCATCTTTTTCTTGGGTCTATTGAGAGGCAGGTTAGCTGTGAAAAATAGGGTGGCTATCAGCATGAGCGATAATTGTGCTGGCAAGTGAGTGTTAGAAGAATAAAATTAACCTTTTATAGCGTTATTTATAACTCATATAAAAGGTTAATTTAAGCATTTATTAGCTAATGCTATCAGGTGTAAGTGTCGTACGTGTTATTTCTTTGATTCCTCCCATAAACAGTCCTGTTGCAAATTTAGCAGCCAGTACGGGGTCAGGCATTGAGGTGTTCGCGACTCGTAAGCCTATTTCATAAGCAATGCCGAAAAATGCTGCTGAAAGAAGGTTTGAGTCGATTTCTGGTATCACACCCTTTTGAATCGCATCGTCAATATCTTTTTCGAGTGTAGCGATATTGGTGCCAATTATACTTTCCCCAAATAACTCACGTATAACTCGGTTATTTTTATGAGCCAGTTGATAAACGACAGGGTCTTCTGAAATCGCCGTAAATACTGCTAAATAGGTTGAGTGTATAAAAGACTCGAGGGATTCAGAGCTTTTTCTTAACTCATCAAGGTGGGAGCCTAACCTTTCGATGTAGTTTGAGAGTAAGGCAGAGAATATAGATTGTTTATCTTCGAAATAATTATAAAATGTGCCTGAGGCTAAGCCTGTGCGTCTTATAATATCCCGAACAGTGACCTGGTCGTAACCTTTCTCACTGAAACAGTCCCTTGCCGCAGAGATGATCGCTTTCCGATTGTTAATGCGATTTAACTCTCTCTTCCCTAAGTTCTCTTTAATCATCCTTATATCCTTTATGAATTAGAGCAGAGTGATTATATATCTTTTAGTTTTTATTGCCCATAGCCGTAGATGGCTAAAGTCATAAAATGTAACGTTATTATTAATATTATCAGTAATATCAGTCGATTATAGAGGTATGATTAGGGGGGTCGATTAATGATGAAATCTTAGGTTATCGTTTAAGGTCTATATGATTTATAATCAGCGCCATTAAAATTGTGCCTAAATTGCAGGTTAATAGAGCGTTATGACAGTTTCGGTTAGCGAAGATAAAATTGAACAGCTTGAAATGAACAAGCTTCAAAAGAAGTTAAGGCATGATGTCGGTAAGGCTATTGTTGACTTCAATATGATTAGTGAAGGCGATAAGGTTATGTGTTGCTTGAGTGGAGGTAAAGACTCGTATGCAATGCTTGATATCTTGATCAATCTTCAACGAAGGGCACCTATCCGTTTTGAAATCATCGCTGTTAACCTTGACCAAAAACAGCCGGGTTTCCCTGAGGCTATCTTACCAAACTACCTAAAAACGTTAGGTGTTGATTATCATATTATTGAAAAAGATACCTACAGCATTGTTAAGGATAAAATTCCTGAAGGTAGTACAACATGCGGACTTTGTTCTCGGTTAAGACGTGGTATTTTATATAATTTTGCAGCTGAGCATGGCGTCACCAAAATAGCGCTCGGTCATCACCGTGATGACATTTTAGAAACGCTCTTTTTAAATATGTTTTATGGTGGAAAGCTGAAGTCGATGCCTCCGAAGCTGAAAAGTGACGATGGTAGAAATATAGTCATTCGGCCAATGGCTTATTGTCGCGAAAAAGATATTGCACGCTATGCTGAGATTAAACAGTTTCCTATTATTCCTTGTAACCTGTGTGGGTCACAAGAAAATTTACAGCGTAAAAAAATCAAAGAGATGTTTCAAGAGTGGGATCAACAGCACCCAGGACGCTTAGAAAGTATGTTTAGGGCTATCCAAAACGTTGTTCCTTCGCACTTAGCTGATACTACTCGGTATAATTTTGATTCAATGACGCAGGCAGAGCCTATTGAGCCATTTGAGAAACTCGATGTTCTGAATATATAAAGACTCAGCGCTAAGCAATATTAATTATGCGAGAAGGTCGCTGTTCATTTATAGGTGATGTAATGCCCAATACTAAGCGTTTATAGCTTTCACAAAAATCATGCTGATTATGGTGTGACTTTTGAGGCCGAAAGTGTCGGTGCCAATATGCTGCTAAGTATTGAATACTGTCTTCACTGAGTGCGACCTTTGCCCGCCTATAAATGCACCAAGCAATGCTGGTAGCGTATGCTAAGTTGGTGTTAAGTTCATCGTGAGGATTACTAAGAAAGGTTCTTTGGCTTGCTAGCCCCCTAATCTGGCTTGCTAAATCCGGATCAAATGCCAGATAGTTATCCCATATATCCATGTGGCGCCGTTGAGAAATATTGTACAGTCCGATCCCAGTATCTTCTTTACTAGCATCATAAGCCCTCAGTGGCGTAAGGCCAGTCTCAACAGCAGCGGTGCCTACTAGCAACTTCGCCGTTACAGCATTCGTCTCATTTAAGTATTTGAGCGTTGGCGAAATGATTTGCTGCTTTAAACTACCCGCGTCTATCAACATGATCAGATCCACATCAACCTTTACTTTAGATAAAGCAATTTATGAGCCATTAGATAGCTTAGGATAAGTTCCAATGTTCTAAGTTAGCTTCACTTCATTAAAATTATTTTAATTAACCGCTCTAACTTTCTGTTAAATAAAGTATAGGTGTGATTGTGTTTTGTTGTAGTTGTAACGAAGGATAATAATGTAAAGAATTGTAAGTTTTAGGTACTCCGAGAGGGAGAGCAGGCGACCCTTTTGGCTAAGGAGGCCGCCTATTTTATGACACTAATACTGGGTCCTCAGGAACTGAGGGCTTTAGAGCTTAATCTTAACCGTAAATGCACCTCTAATATCACCCTCTTTAAAGCCTGTTGCAGTGTCATTAGGGTAGAGGGCTGAAATTTTTTCCTTTAAGTCTGGTTTAACAGTGCCGCCATGACAGGCAAGGCATCCTGCTTGTGTTGGGATTGCTTTCATAAATCTAAATATTTTTTCTCCATCAATAACGGTGATAGCGCCATGCTCTAGCATCGACATATCAACACCTTCATTTTTTTGTTGTTCAAATGAGGCTAATATTTGACGCTCCCAGCTGTCAGGGGCGTTTGATGAGTTTCTTGGCTTCAAGCTTGTTCGTCTAACATCAATATCTTGGTCTGTTGATACTGATGTTGTGATGATAGGGGCTTCGATATTACATACTTCAAGTGCAGCTGAAGGCCCCTTAGCTTTCATTGTCGAAGTTAGTGTATGTTTTAACGCTGAACCAAGCTGCTTAATTGCCACCTTGCTTTGCTGGGTTAGCGACTGAAGATCGTCATCAGCATTGACGGTCTGACTCATTATTAGACCAGTAAGTAGGGTTGTGAAAATGCTCAATTTTGTTGTTTTATGTATTAAGTCCATAGGGGGTTGACCTATATTTACATGTCAGTTTAGTTATATATCTAAATGGTTATGTAAATATACTACAAAGAAATAAGGGGGTATAGATTTAAATCAAGTGATTGGGCTTGTGCTACTCCGCCACAATCAGATAATGCCACTATGCAGCAGATCTCATTTATACTGGCGCCACTACGCCTTACCAAAGCAGATGCTGTGCTGATCGTGTGTCCAGATATAACAACGTCATCAAATAAAAGCACGTTATCAGTACTTTCACACTCATCTTCTCTTATATAAAGCGCCTCATAATTAATGCCAGGGTGTAGTTCTTTGTACCATTTTTCTGGGGTTCGTTTATATTTTCTGATGAATGATAAGGGGCAATTGAGGCCGTAAGCGACTGCTGATGCGAAAGGTAATGCATTTGTTTCTATAGCAACGATTCGATCAATATTGGCATCGATGTAATGTTGAACAAAACCATCAATGACCATTCTGAATGCTTTTGGGGTCGATATTAATCTAGAAAGATCAATATAGCTGATGCCTTTCGTTGGGAAGTCGTTATAACGGGAGATTAAAGACTTAATAAGATAATCATCAAAAACCATAGTGTTCACCTTAACCGTTAATAGCCATTAGTGCTAAACAAATGGAATAGAAATACTAGGCGTTGTTATAAGTAAGTATAGATTAAGTTAGGTTAACTTGGGGAAAGATATAAAGATACAAGCGAGTAACGTGTTTTACTACGCGACTCGCTTAGACGTCGTTAAATTATTTACAGCAGGACGCTAGATGATTCTAGAATAGCCCTTTTGTATTTCTTCAGCAGGAATGTATTTATCAAATACTTTACAGATTGCACGTATTAGAAGTCGCCCACCGGGTTGTACGTAAATGGTATCACCCTCGATATTTATAAGCTTGTCAGTCACGTACTGAGATAAGCGGCTCATTTCATCTTTAAAGTATTCAGCAAAAACTAAATTGTGTTGTTTTTCAAACGCGTTCATATCAAGGCTGAAATGACAGATAAGCTGCATAATCGCATCTTTTCGAATTAAGTCGTCATCAGTAAGCCAAACACCACGTTTTACTGGCAGTAAGTTGTCGTCAATAGCTTGATTGTATTCTTCAAGATCATGGTGGTTCTGGTAATAACATTGACCCACTTGACTGATAGATGAAACGCCCATACTGATTAAGTCGCAGTCGCTGTGAGTTGTATAACCCTGAAAGTTGCGATGTAACTTACCGTGTTTTTGTGCGATCGCTAATTCGTCATCTGGCTTAGCAAAGTGATCCATACCGATATAAACATAACCGGCATTCAATAGCGTTTCGATGGTCTCATGCAGAATGACAAGCTTTTGATCAGGTGTTGGTAAATCTTCTTCATTGATTCTTCGCTGAGGCATAAATCTGTGGGGCATATGCGCGTAGTTAAATACAGATAGCCTGTCTGGGCTCATATCAAGTACACGTTGGACTGTCTCAGCAAACGTTTCAGGTGTTTGAAAGGGGAGACCGTAAATAAGGTCAAGGTTGATAGACTTAAACCCTAGTGCTCTACCGGTATCAAGTACAAACCGTGTTTCTTCCTCTGACTGTACGCGGTTAACGGCTTTTTGAACTTTAGGGTTAAAGTCTTGAACACCTAATGAGATCCGATTGAAGCCAATTTCTCGAAGGGTTTTTAAGGTCTCTTCGCTGGCTTCTCTTGGGTCAATTTCAATCGAGTAATCGCCACTATCATCATCAAGTAATTTGAAGTTTTTACGCAATTCAGACATTAACTCACGCATCTGTTCATCGGCTATGAATGTGGGTGTACCGCCACCCCAATGCAACTGCTCTACAATGCGATTTTCGGAGAATAAATCTGATTGCATTTTAATATCTTTATACAGGCGATCTAGATATGGCTGTGCACGATCGCGATGCTTAGTAATCACTTTGTTACAAGCACAGTAGTAGCAAACATGCGCGCAAAAAGGAATGTGAACATACAGTGATAACGGCGCGTCGCTATTTCTGCACATGTCAGCGGCAGATACGCAGTCCTTGGCGCCAAACTCTCCATCGAATTGAACCGCTGTTGGGTATGAAGTGTATCTTGGACCAGAAAGGTCGTAACGCCTGATAAGATCTTCATTCCAAACTAACTTGTCGATATTGTTCATATTGAAGGTTAACCTGATAATAGGTGAAATAGGTATAAAATATTCTGTTCAGTATAGCGGGTTGTTAGGTAGGGTCGTTGACACATATCAACGGATGTTTATTGCGTTTATTCGTTAGCTTTTAGACTGCTAATGATTGTATAAAAGGAAAGCTCCAAACCCCATAAATGATTAACAGTGTTCCTGACATGGCTTTAAAGCCTTTATTTTTGAGTAGGCTGGACGCCCTCTCAGCTAGTAAACCGGTGGTAAGGATCGCGGGGAGTGTTCCTAGCCCAAATGCCATCATTAAAGCGGCAGAGCTTAGAGGTGCATTAGCCATGCTAGACCATACTAGTGTCGAGTAAACTAGGCCGCAGGGTAACCACCCCCAGAGCATTCCTAGCAGTAGAGCGCCTCTTAGGTCTTTGACGGGTAATATTTTTTTAGAATAAGGCTCTACTTTTCTCCATAGTGTACTGCCTGCTTTTTCGATCAATGTTAGGCCGTTTCCCCATCCTGCTATATAGATCCCCATCAGTACTAATAACGTGGCAGCGAATGTTCTAAGTCCTAAAAAAACAACAGAGCTTTGGTCTGCCAGCAGCCAACCGAAGGTGCCAACAATAAGCCCCGCTACTGAATAGCTAGAGATACGGCCTACGTTATAAGAAAGTAGGGTAAGTAGTAGGCGTTTTTGATAGCCCTCACCTGTTGGGATTGCCATCGATAGCGCGCTAGTGATGCCTCCACACATACCAATGCAATGTGTACCGCCAAGAAGGCCTATGATGAATGCTGTGCTGAGTTCAAGCGTGTGTTCCATAATGAATATCTGTCGCTGTTTTAAGGCGTGAGGATTTTGCTCTAAAAGACGTTAAAGACTAGTCAGTATTATTAGGTTTACAGACGGGGACGGTTGGCTCAGGTTTTGAGTTGTTTGATGGCACCATACCCTCATCATCGTCAAATAAAATGCTATGGGCGGGGCCTTCAAGGTCATCAAATTGGCCACTCTTTACTGCCCAGCTAAATATAACGACGGCTAGAGATATTAGGACAATTGATAGCGGGATTAATATGTATAGGATTTCCAACGTGTAAACCTCTAACTGGAATCAACAAGGTTGAATTATAACAGAGACGCTTTCTGGCTACGAACTTCTCTAATTATTTAAGCTTTAAGTCGCATGGCATTACACACAACAATAAGCGAACTGGCAGACATACCGATTGCTGCAGCATAAGGGGGGATCATACCGCTTGCAGCTAAGGGGAGTGCTAAAAGATTGTAACCGATTGCCCAGCTGATATTCTGGCGGATTATTTTACGGGTTTTTTTACCGGTCAATAACGCTAATTCAAGAGTATTAAGATTGTTTGATAGTAAAATGGCATCCGCTTTCAATTTTGCTAGGTCATTCGCATTGCCCATGGCTACGGAAAGCTGAGTGCCAGCCATTACGGGGACATCATTGAGCCCATCACCGATCATTATGGTGTTTTTACCTGCCTCTTGTTTTGACTGCATATAACGTAACTTGTCTTCAGGAGAGGCGCCACCAATTGCGTCTTTAATACCTAATGTTTTAGCCGTAGATATTACTGAACCTGATTGATCACCGCTTAATAACGTACACTGATAACCGTCTAACTGAAGGTTTCTAATGACATCTATGCTTTCATCTCTCAGTCTGTCTCCGATTAGAAACCAACCAACGACTTGCTTTGTTGAGGTTAAGGCTAGCCACTGATCATCACTTGGAGCTGAAATAGTAGAATTAGGGTGGTCGATTAACGCTGAAGCATATTTAATATGCCCTATGCGATATTTACAGCCGTTAACTATACCTTCTATACCACCACCTGGTGTAGCGACGATAGATTCGGTTATAAGCGGCTGAAATTCTTGAAATGCTTTAGCAATAGGGTGTTCAGAGTGCTGTTCCAGGCTTGCAGCAATGTTCAGTAGTGTACTTCGGTCGAGTGTCGAGGTGGGTATGACGTCACTGACAATGATTTGCCCAACAGTTAATGTGCCGGTTTTATCAAATATAAGGTCGTTAGTTTGAGCGAGAGACTCTAAGACGTGTCCGCGTGTAATTAAAAACCCTTTTGAGCGTAATAAATTGGTGGCGGCGGTTAGTGCGGTAGGTGTAGCTAAAGAGAGTGCACATGGGCAGGTAACGACTAATACAGACAGTGCAATGGAAAACGCATCGGCTGAACCCTTTAGCCACCAATATATAAATACAGAAGAGGTAATCACTAATACGGCAGCCACAAAATAACTGGCGACTTTGTCAGCAATAAGTGCAGTCTTAGGTTTCTCGCTTTGAGCTCGGTTAAGTAACCTCATGATGGAGCTGATGCGAGCGTTTGAGCCCACCGCTGTAACCGTCATCTCAAACGCGTTCTCAACGTTGGTGGTGCCTCCGGTAACTGCATCGCCCGCTTGTTTTGTCACAGGCATAAATTCACCGGTTAAAGCTGATTCATCTAGGCTACTCTGGCCGAGGCTAATAATACCGTCTGCGGGGATGACAGTGGCAGGCTTAATAAGTACTAAATCCCCAACTTTGAGATCTTTTGCCGCAATGATAGCCTCTTCACCGTCAACTAATTTTATGGCAGAAGGTGGGATTAAACTTATTAACTGCGAAATCGATTGGCCGGACTTTAATCGTGCTTGGCTCTCTAAAAAACGCCCCAATAGAAGGAAGAAAGTAAACATCGCCACAGAGTCAAAATAAACATCTTCTCCACCAGTAATCGTAATATATACGCTAGCGGTGTAGGCAATGAATATAGCGAGAGATACGGGCACGTCCATGGTTAAGTGGCGTGTTTTAAGGTCTCTAATAGCCGCTTGAAAGAAAGGGCGAGCGGAGTAAAGCACAACCGGCGTGGTCACAAAAAGGCTTACCCAGCGAAAAAGTAAAACGAATTCATCAGAGATGCCATTTATCATACCTACATACAGTGGTACTGATAGCATCATATTCTGCATCATCGCGATGCCAGCAATGCCAAGCCTAATAATAGCGCTCTTTCTTTCTCTGTTTAAAATTTCTTCTTCTAAGTTCGGCTTAAAGGGATGTGCTTTATAGCCCAGCTGGTAAACCATCAGCAAGATATCACTTAATAACGCTTGGCTAGATGACCAAGTTAATAGTGCTCGCTGGGTTGTGTGATTAATATGAAACGATTTAACCCCTTGATTAGAGGATATATGCTTTTCGAGTAGCCATATACATGCTGAACAGGTGATACCTTCAATGATAAGCGTTGCTTCATTGATCGCAGAAGAGCCTTCAGAAGCCTGAACTTCTGTTACAAACTCTTTTTGGAGTTCAGGGTTATCGTACAGCTTTAATTCATTCTTTGTGATGTCAGCAATTTCTTGCGGTGTTGTAGATAATTGACTTCGATGTTGATAGAACCCCTCCATTCCGCTATCAGATATCATCTGAGCAACGGCTTTGCAGCCTTGGCAGCAAAAATCACGATTTTTACCACCAAGCGCTAGCGTTATATTTGCGTTTTTGGGGTTTGGCTCGCCGCAGTGGTAACAGAGTCCAGGGTTTTGGTCCACTTAAGCACCTGAGTCTAGTTGTATGACGGTATCGCTAGGTAACGCTGCTTCTCCTTTAAGCCTCCATGTTGAGTCTTGCGCGATTATATCGATATACCAGCGGCCAGTGAGTGGCTTTTCAAACTGAGTAGAGTATGTGCTTCCTGGCTCTGGCAGAAGCTTTGTTTCAATATCTTGTCCATCAAGCGTAGGGTGGAGTAACTTTAATGTTAAAAAAGAAGGTGGCGACGTTAGATCTCCGTTAAGTGACAGTGCAACTCGACCCGAGCTATCGAAACTGACTTTTGCACTGAGGTTAAGTTCTGTCGCTTTGTTATCTAGCGCAAGCTCCTGGTTAATCGCGAGACCATCTTTATAGTAGTTATCGCTGACTAATGAGTTTTCAGTTGATATAGCGGTATATATCATCAGCATACAGTAGCAAATTGTGACTGCAGGAATGGAGATTAGGAACCATAGCCAAAACTGTTTATACCAAGGGGCCGTATCATTATCAAAGTGTGTCATAGGTATTTAATTCTACAATATTAGAGTGTAAGAGCTTAGAGAACCTCTGCAAACCGCTTAAATGAGCGATTAATAGAGATTCTCTCAGTAATGTGTCAAGAAGCCAAGAACCCTTTTGTTATAAGGGGTGTGGCTTCAAGAAATGAATGTCCATAGGGACTAATAATTTAGCGGAGCAAGAAAACGACTATCTGATGTTGCTTTAACGGTTGGGTCATCAACAGCAATAACTTCAAATTCAATATCATGTTTAGTTTCTGTCATATTTGCCGGGTCAATTTCAATGCTTGTTGGCAGAGAGTGCACTTCGCCAGAGTTTGCCGTAAATCGAGTTGTTGTGGTGATCTTTATTCCTTCAATGCCCGATACACGCACTTCAAATTCGCGCTCTGTATTAGCCATATTAATGACTTTTAGGGTATAAGAGTTTTCAACTAGGCCCATACCGGTCAGTTGATAGAGTGCTCCACGGTCTTTTATGACATCAAGTGCTACCGGTACTCTCGAATAGACGGCATAAATAACAGACGAAATCATGAATAGAAGCACTAGACCATAGCCAACCGACTTTGGGCGAACCATATGGCTCTCTTTACCTTCAAGCGTGTTTTCATTGTCGTATCGAATCAGCCCTTTCGGGTAATTCATTTTTTCCATGACTTGATCGCATGCGTCAATACATAAAGCGCAGCCAATGCATTCATATTGAAGCCCGTCTCGAATATCAATACCTGTAGGGCATACCTGAACGCATAAGCCACAATCAACGCAGTCACCCAAACCAGTTTGCTTAGGGTCTACTGATTTCTTCCGACTGCCGCGAGGTTCACCCCTGTTAGGATCGTAAGAAACAACCATGGTATCTTTATCGAACATAACTGACTGAAAGCGTGCATAGGGGCACATATAGAGACAGACTTGTTCCCTTAACCAGCCCGCATTGGCGTAAGTGGCAGCGGTAAAGAAAAGAATCCAAAAATAAGCCCAGCCACCAATGAAGTTAAAACTGAAGAAATCTACGATAAGCTCACGGATAGGGTAAAAATAACCCACAAACGTAAGCCCTGTGGCAAAGGCTATCAAGAGCCAAATAGAATGCTTGAGCACTTTCTTAAAGGTTTTGGACGCGTCATTAGGCGCTTTATCAAGCTTCATGCGCTTATTTCTGCTTCCTTCAACTTTCTCTTCAACCCACATAAAAATAAAGGTCCAAACTGTTTGAGGGCAGGTATAGCCACACCAAACTCGACCAAATAGGGACGTGATAAAAAACAGGCCAAAGGCACAAATGATCAAAAGCCAAGAGAGTAAGACAAAATCTTGTGGCCAAAAAGTAGCGCCAAATAGGTGGAATTTTCGACCAGGAATATCAAAATAAATGAGCTGCTCGCCATTGATGGACACCCAGCAGAACACAAAATACATGCCCATTAGAAGCCATAAAGAGCCTGTTCTTATTCGTTGGAATACACCCGTAACGGCTTTAACATAGATTTTTTCACGCGATGCATACAGGTCGTAAGTAGTGACTTCAGCATCATTTTTAGAAGAAGGGTCAATATTTTTGACTGGAATCTTGGCGCTCATTGCTCTCACCGTATTGTAATCTGTTTAGCAATAGAGTTTGAAACAACCGCATTGCCTAAAAAGACTAGGTTGGAGATAACTAACTTAACTGTGTAGGGTCAAACTACGTATAAAATGAATTGTTTTTATTAGAAATTAAGGAGGGTTGAATCAACCCTCCTTAAACTATTTATTTACCTTGTGAAAGGCTATAAATATAAGCTGCTAGCACGTGAACCTTCTCTTCACCAAGAAGGTCATTGTGAGCAGGCATCACGCCAGCACGACCATATTCAATCGTCTGCATGATCATTGTTGGAGTGCTTCCGTATAACCATACGTTATCGGTTAGGTTTGGAGCCCCCATTGCTGGTGTACCTTTAGCATCAGCACCATGACAAGCAGAACAAGCGGTTTGGAACATTTCTGCTCCGCGTTCGCTAGATGCGTTATCTGTAGCTCTGTTGCTAAATGACAGCAAGTAGTTAGTCAAATCAGCAATATCTGATTTAGTCATCGCAGGGTTTAAACCCTTAGCAGGCATGTTGCCATTTCTACCGTGCGCAATAGTCTGCTTAATGGTGTCAGGGTCACCACCATAAAGCCAATCATTATCAGCAAGGTTAGGGAAACCCACAGAACCTCTTGCAGTCGAACCATGACAAATTGCACAGTTGTTAGCAAATAGACGCTGACCTACTTTTAGTGCTGCATCGTCAGTTGCTAGCTCTTCAATAGACTTTTCTGCAAAGGCTTCAAAGATAGGACCATATTTAGCGTCTGCATCTGCGACTTCTTGTTCCCACTGACCGGTTGATGTCCAACCAAGTAGGCCTTTGTAAGAGCCTAGACCAGGGTAAAGTGCGTAGTAAGCAAGCGCGAAAAAGATGGTCCCCATAAACATGTAGAACCACCACTTAGGAAGCGGGTTGTCATACTCCTCTATACCATCGTAGACATGGCCCGTTGTTGCTTCAGATTCGGTGTTGTTCTTTTGGCCTTTACGGGTGGCAAATAAAAGCCACCAGCAGCCAAAAACACTGCCTAAACTGATAATTATGATCCATGCGTTCCAAAAACTACTCATGGTCTTTTTTCTCCGTATCGATCAAAGTACGCTTGGCTATTTCTTCATCTTCAAAAGGTAGATTAGCGGCATCATCAAACTTGTCTTTGCGCTTAGAACTATAAGCCCAAAGACAGATGCTGATGAACGCAATCATGACTAAAATTGTTGAAATGCCACGTAACGTATTAATATCCATGATGCTTATTACCGCTTACTCTTCAGCAAAGTACCTAATTGCTGAAGATAAGCCACCATTGCTTCAATTTCGGTTTTACCTTTAACTGCTTCAGATGCACCAGCAATATCTTCGTCTGTATAGGGAACACCTACTGATCTAAGGGCTTCCATACGCTTTGGCGTGATTTTGTGGTCAATCTTATTGGTAAATAACCATGGGTATGATGGCATTTTAGACTCAGGTACAACGTTTCGAGGGTTGTACAAGTGAGCTCGATGCCAATCGTCGCTGTATCGTCCGCCTACACGTGCCAAGTCAGGCCCGGTACGCTTAGAACCCCATAAGAATGGGTGCTCATAAACATGCTCGCCTGCAACAGAGTAGTGACCATAACGTTCGGTCTCTGCACGGAAAGGTCGAATCATCTGTGTATGACAGACATGGCAGCCTTCACGAATATAAACGTCACGTCCTTCTAATTCCAATGCACCTAGTGGCTTAAGGCCTTCTATTGGTTCAGTTACCTGCTTTTGGAAGAACAAAGGAACAATTTCTACTAGTCCCCCAAAGCTAATGGCAACTAATATCAACACAATCATTAGCCCGAGGTTTTTTTCTACAACTTCATGTTTCATGTTAAACCTCCTTAAGCTGTCTGTGGGACGTTATCAAGTGCCTGAGCACCTTTTACGCGCACAGTCATCCAAGTGTTATATGCCATTATCAGCATTCCTGAAAGGAATATTGCACCACCGATAGCGCGTACTAAGTAACCAACATGGCTGGCTTCTAGTGACTCAACAAAGCTATAGGTAAGTGTTCCATCATCATTGATCGCTCTCCACATCAAACCCTGCATAATACCGTTTACCCACATTGCTGCGATATACAGTACGGTACCAATAGTGGCAAGCCAGAAGTGAACGTTGATTAATGAGGTGCTATACATGCTATTAAGGTTGTATAGCTTCGGAATCAAGTGGTACATGGCACCGATAGACACCATTGCAACCCAACCTAAAGCGCCTGAGTGAACGTGACCTACGGTCCAGTCAGTGTTATGTGATAAAGCGTTAACTGTTTTAATCGCCATCATCGGGCCTTCAAACGTAGACATACCGTAGAAGGAGAGAGAGACAACTAAAAATCTAAGAATTGGGTCTGTACGTAGTTTATCCCAAGCACCTGATAGCGTCATCATACCGTTAATCATACCACCCCAAGATGGCGCAAGCAGGATTAGCGACATTGCCATACCGGCACTTTGTGCCCAGTCAGGGAGTGCGCTGTAATGCAAGTGGTGAGAGCCTGCCCATACATAGATTGAAATCAATGCCCAAAAGTGAACGATTGATAATCTATATGAATATACAGGGCGGCCTGCTTGCTTAGGTACGAAGTAGTACATTATTCCGAGGAAACCAGCGGTTAAGTAGAAACCAACGGCATTATGTCCATACCACCACTGAACCATCGCATCAATAGTGCCTGGATAGATAGAGTATGATTTCCATAGTGTGACTGGAACTTCAAGGTTATTAAAAATGTGTAGGACAGCAATCATTAAAATGAATGCGCCGAAGAACCAGTTTGCAACGTAAATATGCTTTGCTTTTCGCTTCATGATCGTGCCAAAAAACAAAACAGCGTAAGATACCCAAACAATTGCAATTAGGATGTCGATTGGCCACTCTAGTTCTGCATACTCTTTAGTCGATGTATAACCTAATGGTAAGGTGATAACGGCTAAAACGATAACCAGTTGCCAACCCCAAAAGATGAAGGATGCCAAAGAGTCGGAAAACAGTCGTGCTTGGCAAGTGCGCTGCACAACATAGAAGGAAGTTGCAAAAAGTGCTGAACCACCAAAAGCAAATATAACCGCATTTGTGTGAAGAGGGCGAAGACGACCAAAGCTAAGCCAAGGTGTATCGAAGTTGAGTGCTGGCCAAACTAATTGTGATGCGATCAATACGCCCACGGCCATCCCAACAATACCCCACACGACAGTCATAATGGCGAATTGGCGCACCACTTTGTAGTTGTATGTCGTCTGATTGTTTACTGTGCTCATTATTCAGGATCCAATTTTTATCACAAGCTAGAAGTGAAGAGGACTATAAGAAATAACGCAAGCTATCTCTTTGAGGTTGAAAAAACATAACCGTGCTCCCGACCAGTTAATTCAACTAATATCGCTACGTGTATATAAATAAATCGACTAAAATCGATAAATCTATAGTAGCAGCGCGCGAAGGATACGTTTTGTTATTGATAAAAGTCAATAGACACGCCCTTGGGAGGCAGTCTATTTTGTTTGTGGTTAAGGGGTGATTGATATAAATCAATACCTTGCTTATAAATACCTCTATTTAGGTATTTTGAAGGGGGTTAATATTGATTCCAAAACTATACAACAATGATGCTGATAGTTTTACAAGGGCTGGAGGGGATTAGATTTTTAGTTCTGAGTAGTTAACGATATGAATGTTTTTACCGCTAGCTTCAATCAAATTTTTATTTTGTAGAATAGTTAATGAACGGCTTAAGGTTTCTTTAGTAATACCCAAGTAATTAGCTATTTCGCTTCTGCTCATGCTGAGCTTAATATCTATATAGTTTTGACTTCTTAGCTTATATCGCGATGAAATATTATAAAGAAAAGCCCTTACTTTCGTTTCAGCATTAGTGGTTACTGCGAGGCTTTTTCTTATTTCAGTCTCTTGGTGGCTATCGATTGCAAACAGATTAACTAGATTAGTTAAAAGTGAGGGTAGGCTATTAGCGCTTTTGATCAGACTTTGGTAATCCATTATGCAAACACTACTGTCCTCAAGCGCTATTAATGTATTTGGGTAAGCGCCCATAGCAATCCCGTTTTGGCCAGCGAGTTCGCCTTTTAATTTGAACGATGTAATTTGTGGCTTAGGCAGACTTGAATGCCAAACTTCTTTTGCAGACCCTGCTGTAAATGCATAAAGGTCCTTAAACGGTTGACCTTCAGTATAGATGATTTGCCCTGCTTTTATGGGCTGTTTTTTGAGTACTAATGACTCAGAAATGTCTATAACGGATTCGCCAATAGTTTTAGGAGCGCAAACAGGGTGTAATGCGCAATCTAAACAGGCGATGTGGTCTGTATTTTCTGTTTCGGGCAATAAGATTTGATTCATGCATAGAATTACACCCTAGTGCACTGAAGCAATCATTGATGATGATCAAGCTGCGAAAAATAGATTTTATAGTCAGAATATAGGAGGTTAACGTTATCTGATGTGTCGGTGATCTGTTTTGATAGCATTGAACCATTGGTGCTGATCAGCGTTAAGTTGTCAGCTAGATCAGACGTAAGTTGATGTTGTTTGGTTAATGTTTCACTGTGGTTGATGATCTCAGTGTTAAATTGATCCAGTAATTGAGTTATGTCTTGTAGGTGCGCGTTAAGGGTATCCAAAATAACGGTTGTATCGTTCACCTCGTTCCGCGTGTTGTTAAGTAGTTCTTTGGTGTCATGAGTGTCTTGGTCGAGTGTGCCTAAAATAGATTCTATCGCCTCAGTTGACTGTTGAGTTTTTGTGGCAAGCGTTCTTACTTCGTCAGCAACAACGGAAAAGCCTCTACCTGCATCTCCAGCTCTTGCTGCTTCAATAGATGCATTCAGTGCGAGTAAGTTGGTTTGCTCCGCTATTCCTTTTATTTCAGACAGTATGGTCGCTATCTGGGTGCAATCATCAATTAGCTTGTCGGCTAATGCGCTTGATTTGATAGAGTTCTCATCAAGCTTACGTGTTTTCTTTATAGATTGTTCGCTGCAATCAGTGCTTTCAGAAACCTGCAAAAGCATGTTTTCTGTGCCAGTTAAATGAGATTGCGCTCCGACTAATACGCGTTCAGAGTGGGCGATAAAGCGTTGAACCTGATCCGCTAAATTAGTGTATTGATTAGTTTGCTCAGCGCTCAATTCTATTGCATGTTTGAGCGGGTTTAGTGTTTCGTCTGCTTTTGCTGCAATATCGGTGATAGATTGTTCAAAACGATATTTCATAATATCACGCTGACGTTCTAGCGTTTTTAATGCAGTGTGGATATTAGAGGTGTGAGACACCTTACCGGTATACATATACTGGGTGATTTTACTTGAGTAAATATTGTTAGCGATATTCCTGATGTACTTAGACTCTTTCGTTAAGTAAGTACTGAACAGCAAACCGATAATGACGGTTGATAACACGATTATCGGCAACGCCCACTCAATCGGGGCAGTTTTTACTAATAAACCGGTCATGCAGGCAAGTAGAGCATAAGATATTAGCCCCATGAGAGCGGGTGGAAGTTTGTAGTGCTTAGGCGTTATTGATTTTCGATTATCTTTAATTCGGCTATATATAATCTCAGCGCGGAGCTTCTGCTGATCTGAGGCCGCAACGCTAACAGACTCAAACCCGATGATTTTACCCTTATTAGTGATGGGCTCTATGTATGTGTCTGTCCAATAAAATTGGCCCGCCTTACTTCTATTTTTGATAACGCCCATCCAGGTATTGCCACTCTTTAAGGTTTTCCATTGCTCTTCAAACATTCGTGACGGAACATCTGGGTGGCGAACAATGTTGTGAGGAGTATGTGTTAACTCCTCTGTTGAATAACCTGATATTTCGATAAATGCGTCGTTACAGAACGCTATTTCACCTTCGGCATTGGTTCTTGTTACTAGGGTTGCTTTAGGTGGGAAACAGCGTTCCTCATTTGTAATGGGTAAATTTTTACGCACTGATTATCCGGTAGTAAGGAAATGAAGGGTTATGCTTAAGAATAGGTTGTGATTGAGGGTAAGACAAATGAAGTTATTAGACTGTCAGTATTTAGGTGGTAAATGATGATCTTTCTCAGTTATGTATGCATTCGTATCAATTTTGTAGGTTTTTCTTCATAATAGCGCTCCATCTGGATAAATTTTTTTTAAACTGTTTTGTTTTATTAGATTCTGAGACGTGAGACCAGAGCCGACCGACTAAATCGGTATGTTGACTAACCTGAATAATCTATACGTAAAATACACCGATAATAGGTAAATATGAATATTATTTTATTGTACTGCCGTGCAGGCTTTGAAGGTGAGTGCTCTCAAGAAATACAAGAAAAAGCGTCGTACGCAGGTGTTTTTGGGTATTGCAAAACAAATAAAGGGCAAGGGTTTGTTGAATTTGTGCTTACTGATGCTAAAGATGTAAAAAAGGTCTTTAAACAGGTAGCGCTAAATGAGCTTATTTTTACGCGCCAGTGGGCTAGGGTTAATGAGCCGTTAGAAAATGTATCTCGCGAAGATAGAGTTCAACCTATAATCGACTTCCTTTTGTCATCAGGTCAAGGTGTATGCGGCAAGGTGTCTGTAGATTGTCCGGACAGTGAGGGTACAGCCAACTTAAAAACCTTTGCCCGAAAATTCACAGCGCCAATTTCTAAAGCACTTAGAAACAACGGGCTTTTAACGCCAAAACAAGATCCAAATCTAGATGTGCTTTGTCTATTTTTCTCTGACTTCGATAAGGTTTACATTGGAGAATTAGATAATAAGAACAGCAGTCCTGATCACTTAGGTATCTCTCGCTTAAAATTCCCAAAAGGCGCGCCAAGTCGATCAACGCTAAAACTAGAAGAAGCTTGGCGAACATTTTTTCATCCTGATGAATGGTATGACTTGTTGGGCGGTCATCAAAAAGCAGTGGATCTTGGCGCCTGTCCAGGCGGTTGGACTTGGCAGTTAGTTAACCAGGGGATGGATGTATTCTCGGTTGATCATGGTCCTATGGACGACGATTTAATGAAAAGCGGTCATGTTACCCATGTGCTTGAAGATGGGTTTGTATATAAGCCAGCTAAAAATGTTGACTGGATGGTCTGTGATATTGTTGATAAGCCAAAACGGGTTAGTTCAATGATAATTGATTGGCTTGTAGGTGGGTATTGCACAAAAACAGTTTTTAACTTGAAGCTACCTATGAAAAAACGGTATCAAGAAGTGCAAGAATGCCTTCAATTAATTCAAACCGCTTTATCTGAGAATGGGCAGCGGTGCCGCATTCAAGCCAAGCATTTGTATCACGACAGGGAGGAAATCACCTGTTTTATACAGGTGATTTGAAAGCCTGAAAAAGTTTATGCTTGTTCAAGTATGGTGATTTTTTCATCCGTCTCAAGCATAGGCATAAGTACGTTCATGACGTCTTTACGCTCATCAGACTGAAACCAGCGATGCCAGTCTTGAACGCTTCTCCAGTTTGAGAGAATTAATCGGTGGTTTGGGTCATTTGCGTTTCTAAGTGACTCACCCGAGATGAATCCATCTGCTGACACAGCTTGTTGCAGTGTGTTTTTAGCCGCCTGCTCATAAGTTGTTTCTAAGGTTTCAGCAATATGCCGCTCGATAATCACTCTGATCATAAATTGAACCCCATGTTTTTTGTTAGTTAATGCTAAATATGTAAAACATATAATTAAATGCCTGATGAAGCATCAATATAATGTATATGTTTTATTGGATATGGTTATTATACTAGTACTATTTAATGTTAGACGACAAGGTAAGAACTGCTTTGAGTGAAATAAAAGTGAGTCATAGGTTAGACACAAAAGGGTTGTATTGTCCTGAGCCTGTAATGATGCTTCATACCCAAATAGATGATTTGGCGGCAGGTGATATATTAGAGGTGTTGGCAACCGACCCTTCTACCAAGCGAGATATTCCTAAATTTTGTGCATTTTTGGGTCATGAGTTACTTGAGCAAGGCGAAAAAGAATCCATTTATTATTATTTAATTCAAAAAGGCTAATGCAGTCTCTGCAACGCTTGTTTATGCCGGTAGCTCGGGTAATCGTCACATAATGGTCGGCCCGATTTACTGCGATTAAATACAATTAAGTTGCAATGTTTAGCTGGCTAAGTACGTCATTTAGCTTGTTTATAAACTGTTCTTCGTCTAGCTCGCCCATGACCCTTAAGTTAATTAATTCGTTTCCATTAGAGTCAAAAAATAGAATTGATGGTGGCCCAAAAAGTCCAAATTCATCTAAAAATAACTGGTTATCTACATCGTTTTCTGTGACATCCGCTTGAACTAATGTGAAGTTTGACATGAGTTCTGCAGGTAGCGGCTTTGAAAACACTTCTCGCTCCATAACTTTACAACTAATACACCAGTCAGCATAAAAATCTAAAAGAATGGGTTTACCTACGGCAATAGATTGTTCCGTCAGGGTATTGAACTGATCTAAGTTATAAACTCTTTCGAACGCTGCTGTTTCAAAAGTAGTAGACGTTGAACGCTCTGCGTTGCTACTTATCAATTTCTCTAAAGGATTAAGTGGATCGCTTGCGCCAGTTAAAGCGCCAATAAACAGGGTGGTAGCATACAGAACTAGAAATAATCCTAGTCCTTTTCCTAGTCGCTCCCAGCCAAATTTAGCGGCTTCAAAAGCTCCCATCTGAGCGCCCGACAACCCTACAAGAAGAGACCAAAGCAAAAGCGTTACCGTTGATGGTAATAGTCTTTCGAGTAGCCAAATCGCGACCGCAATCAGCATGATACCAAACACGGCTTTTACGGCATTCATCCAGTGACCTGCCTTGGGTAAGAACTTACCACCCCCAACGCCTACTGCGATAAGAGGAACACCCATACCAAGGCCTAAGGCAAATAGCGATAGTCCTCCTAGGGTTGCATCAGCGGTTGTGCTGATATAGAGCAGCGCGCCTGCAAGAGGGGCTGAAACACAGGGTGACACAATAAGGGCAGACAGAGCCCCTATAAAAAATACACTTAGTGATTGGCCACCTCTAATATTCTGGCTTTTGTTATTTAAGCGGTCTCTTAATCGTTCGGGGAGTTGTAATTCATAGAAACCAAACATTGAGAGCGCAAGTAACACAAAGACAATCGAAAAGGTGATTAATACAGCTGGTGCTTGTAGATAAGCTTGAATATTGGCGCTAGCCCCGAGTAGACCAGTAATGACACCGGCTGCTGCATAAGTTAATGACATGCCTAATACATAAGCGAATGAAAGATTAAATGATTTCAATGTTGTGGGGTTCTTTTGACCCGCAATAATACTAGAAATAATTGGAATCATAGGGAACACGCAGGGCGTGAAGGTTAGACCTAGCCCTAGCAGAAAGAAAATTCCAATGATAGCAGGTAGCGAGGCAGTTTGAATAAAGCTAAAAATACCGTTAGCACTGTCGTAGTCTGCTGCTAGAGATTGGTTATTATTCGCTGCTTGTTTGGTTAATGCTGATGACGAGGTATTCGTGTTTTTAATAAATAATGCTGTTTTTGTCTGCGGTGGATAACAAAGCCCCGCATCTGCACATCCCTGATAACTCACGTCAATTGAGGCTTCTTGAAGGTTGTTCAAGGTAACCGGGATTTGAACCATAATGTCTTTATGAAAGACAGTGACTTCACCAAAGTAAGGGTCGTCTTTTTTCTCGCCCACTAATGAGTAGACAGGGGTACCTAAGGTGCCTACTAAGGCATCAATTTCAAACTTAAAACGTTCTTTATAAAGGTAATAACCCTCTTCAATATCCCAGAGGAGGATAATGTTATTACCCTCAACGCGTGAACGAAAGCGAAAAGCGTCGTCTACAGGTAAAAATTCAGAGTCTGTAAACAGACCGTTAGCGAATCCTGATGTGCTGCTACCGAATGATGCATATGAACTAGCGGAAGAAAAAAGTAGAATAACCGTTAATAAAGATATAAATCTATACATGAATTTTAAACCGCTTGGATAATGAGACTGTTGTTTGACGTATTGGCTCTATGTCTGACGTCAATATAATGCCAAAGTTCCTTTGGGGACGTGACCTTGGTTAATAAACGTTAGTTTTTTCGAGTACTAGATAAAGATTAAGCACCTCATGATCAAATATGTTCGTTTTGTACCGTTTCAACAGTGGATTATCAAGTTATAATGATTAACATTTATTAATATACTCAGTTACGCTTGCCGTTGTGAACCTAAAACCCAGTATACAGTGAAGAGATAAGCAGTAGAAATGCCCGTTTTTCCAGAAGTTTCAAGCCTTATAGCACTATTTAATAGCTGCTTCAAAGAGTCAGAAAATACTATTTTAGTTAAAGGGGATGATGAACCTATTTACCTGCCTGCCACTGTCAATAACCCTTACAATCAAGTGATTTTCGCGCATGGTTATTTTAGTAGCGCACTGCATGAAATTAGTCATTGGTGTATAGCGGGTAAAGAACGACGCAAGAAAGTTGATTTTGGATATTGGTATGAGCCAGATGGAAGATCAATTGAGCAGCAACAAGCGTTTGAAACTGTCGAAATTAAACCGCAGGCGCTAGAGTGGATTTTCTCATTGGTATCAGGCATAAAATTTAATCTCAGTGCAGATAATTTAGGCGGTGAGGTGTCACCCACTGCCGACCTTTTTGCCCAGAATGTACGTTTGCAGGCACTTAGTTATTTGAGTCATGGCTTGCCTAGCAATGCCGCTCAGTTTACGGATGCTTTAATAACTCATTTTGGCACCAGAGACCAGTTAGTACCTGATGCATTTGAATTACATTAAGCGGGTTAATTGTAAAGAGAGGACGCAGCGCTAGTCGGCGATGCTATAAAGAAATATAAAGTTGAATTATTGACCAAAACCACCCACTATAAGTGGGTCGAAAGTTTATTAAAATCAAGGAATACCCATTGTTAAACAAATTATTTGACCTTTTTTACCGATTGCTTCAATTATTGGGGCTTAAACCACAGAATAACGAAAGTGAAAAAGGCTTAAAATCAAGTGTTAGTCGGCAATCGCCGAGTAACCCAAAAGCGTCAAATTCTAAGGCTAATACTCAGCCGAAAAGCAACTCAGAGCATGTATCCGTCAACCAGAGCTCAACCGCAAAATCTGAAAAGAGCGTTAAGCCTGCAAAAAAAGAGCGTACCTGGACTGCTGATCAATTTGTTGTAGAGCCCGAAGAAGGGAAGTCACGGTTTCACGATTTCGGCCTCGATGATCGACTTTTGCATGCGATCTCAGATTTAGGGTTTAAATACTGTAGCCCAATACAGGCTGAGTCGTTACCCTATACGTTACAAGGTAACGATTTTATTGGGAAGGCTCAAACAGGCACCGGTAAAACAGCGGCGTTCTTAATAACCACTATCCAGAATTTCTTGCTAAACCCTATCCCAAAAGAAGACCGCTATGCGAGTGAACCAAGAGCTCTCATTATTGCGCCAACGCGTGAGCTGGTGATGCAGATAGAGAAGGACGCACATCTTCTTACTGCTCACACCGACCTGCAGGTGTACTCCGTTATGGGGGGAATAGACTACCAAAAGCAACGAACACATATGAGAGATAAGGTTGTCGATATCCTCGTTGCCACACCAGGACGTCTTATCGATTTCTTAGGCAGTAAAGATGTATTTTTAGATCAAGTAGAAACGCTGGTGATAGATGAAGCTGACCGCATGTTAGATATGGGCTTTATTCCTGATGTAAAACGAATCATTAGTCACAATAAACCCGTGGGTGAGCGGCAAACATTGTTATTTAGCGCCACTTTCAATGATGATGTATTAAACTTGGTGAATAACTGGACTAAAGATGCCAAGTTTATAGAAATTGAAGCTGAACAGCAGACTACTGATAGAGTTGAACAAACTGTATTTATGGTCTCAACCGATGAGAAGTTGACGGTCATCTGTAACTATATTCAACAAAATAATGTCCAAAGGGCTATTATTTTTGGTAACCGAAGAGATGAAACAAGAAGGTTACAAGAAACCATCAGAAAGCTTGGTATAAAGTGTGCGCTTTTGTCGGGAGAGGTGCCGCAGCATAAGCGTATTAAAACCCTTGAAGGCTTTAAGAGTGGTGAGATTCAGATATTGGTTGCTACGGATGTGGCAGGTCGCGGCATTCATGTCGATGATGTGACTCATGTATTTAATTATAACCTACCTGAAGACCCAGAAGATTATGTTCACCGCATAGGACGAACAGGCAGAGCAGGTAAGGAAGGTAAGTCTATTAGTTTTGCGTGTGAAGATGATGCGTTTTTATTGCCAGAGTTAGAGCGTTTTATCGGAATGAAGCTCGATTGCACGTACCCTGACGAGACGCTAACAAAAAAACAATAACGTGGACTGACTGATGAAGATCGTTGCAGACGAAAACATTCCTCTCCTTCATAATTTTTTTGGTGATGTTGGAGACATTGAAACCTATCCTGGCCGAGCGTTAACGAATGAGTGCGTTATGGGGGCCGATATATTATTAGTTCGGTCCGTCACTCAAGTTAATGAAACGTTACTGGCAGGGAGTAATGTTAAGTTTGTAGGAACTTGCACCATTGGTACTGACCATATCGATACCGCTTATTTGCAGAGCAAGGGCATCACGTTTTCAAGTGCACCTGGGTGTAACGCTACATCAGTTGTTGAATATGTAATCAGTACGTTGTCTGTGTTATCTGAAGTTAGACAAATTGATCTTTCGGATATCACTGTTGGTGTTGTTGGGTGCGGTAATGTTGGGAGTAGAGTTGTTTCTACGTTAAAGCGATTAGGGCTTAAAGTGCTCGCAAACGACCCTTTGGTTGACCAGACCGAGATGGTTTCATTTGAAGAAATTCTAAAATGCGACATTATTTCGCTGCACACACCGTTAACAAAAGAAGGTGATTATCCCACGTATCATTTGTTTGATGAAAATACGCTTGCCAAATTAACTGAACAACAGGTGTTGATCAATACCGGCAGAGGTGCTGTTATTGATGGTGAGGCATTAAAGCAAAAATTAAAGAAACAACCTAGATTTACTGCCGTTCTCGATGTATGGGAGACAGAGCCAAATGTCGACATTGAACTGGCGGGTCTAGTGACTATCGGTACGCCTCATATTGCAGGGTATAGTCTTGATGGTAAAGTAAAAGGCACCGAGATGATTTATCAAGCCCTTTGTCGCCATTTGGGGTTACCTTTAAGGCATCAGGTTGCGCAATTTATCCCTTCTCCACCCTTGTCTAGAATGCATTTTACGTCAGAAGCTGAGCAGGCGTGGTCTATGCATACGGCTATTAGAACGGTTTATGATGTAAGGCATGATCACTATAACCTGATGAATACACTACAAGGTACAGAGCAGCAAAGAGTGCAGGCATTTGATCAGTTAAGAAAGCAATATAGACCACGTAGAGAATTTTCAACGATTAAAGTTTTTCTTAAAAATACCGATTCCGCTATGCATAGTATGTTTAAAGCGTTGGGTTTCAACGTTAAAAGTGCTTGAATTATAAATTTTAATAATAAGAGATATTATTTTGGCTGAAGATGCTAAATCTAAGGAAAATACTCAACCGTTTGAGGCTCTGGGTGTCACGGTTGGCTCGCCCTTAACGATTGAAACCATTTCGCCTAGTCGACGTATGAATGTAAAGGTGATGGGCTATCTAGTCGGTAAAAGCCTTTTAATTTCCCCACCCCTTAAAGATGGCAAAGAGCAACTGCTCGAAAAAGGCGAAACGCTTGCAGTAAGAATGCTTATTCGAAAGCAGATTTGTGCCTTTGAAACACGGGTTAAGTACCGCTCTTTGCAGCCATATTCATACTACCATCTTGAATACCCTACTGCGTTAGCATCACTTCAGGTTAGAAGTTCAGAGCGGGTGGATGTTAATATTCCTGTCATTATAAAAAGTGATTTTGATATCGGCTTAGGCGACTGGCCTAAAGAAGCTTCAATTACCAATATGAGTAAAACCGGGGCTGCAATTACATGTAGCAACGCCCTCGGGTTTAATGGTCATGAGATAGTAGTGGTATTGGATGTTGAAGTAAGTGGCCTTAAGCGCACACTAGAACTTCACTCCATTATTCGTAATAAAGAGCCGCTAAAGGGTGAGTCTGATTTATGCACGTTTGGTGTTCAGTTCATCGACCTTAAGGATGAAGATACACTGTCTTTAGCAGGTTTCATTTATGAAAATAACATGGGTGTATAACACAGTTTACCGTACTTGATGTTTAGGGCATATTAGCTCGCTATATTTTTCTTACTTCCCCTTTTTGTAGGATCTTCATGTTTAAAATAGGACTTATTGTCAACCCTGTTGCCGGTATCGGTGGCCCTGCGGGCTTAAAAGGAAGTGATGGAGAGAACATCTATCTGCAAGCAAAAGCGTTAGGGTTTGAATCAAAGTCATTGCAAAGAGCCATCGTTGCCATCAGTCGTTTAGAGACAGTAGGCGATTCGGTTGAGTTTATTACCTGTGCGGGTGCCATGGGAGCTGATTGTTTTAAAGACTCAACTCTAAGATATCGCGTTGTATATTCCCCAACTGATCAAACTCACACTCAACCTGATGATACTCGCCATGCAGCGACAGCAATAATGGCGTTTGGCGTAGATATTATATTATTTGTTGGGGGGGATGGGACTGCCCGCGACATTTGTTCTGCTGTAGATAATAATCAACCTGTATTGGGCATACCCGCCGGCGTTAAAATGCATTCCGGTGTTTTTGCTGTTACTCCTAAAGCGGCAGCTCAGTTAGTCATTGATATGATAAAAGGTGGATTAGTCTCCATTGCAGAGCATGAAGTTCGAGATATTGATGAAGATGCTTTTAGGTCAGGCGTTGTAAAGTCAAAACATTACGGTGAGATGCTAACCCCTCAAGAAGGCCGATATTTACAGCATGTAAAATGTGGCGGAAAAGAAATAGAAGCGCTAGTGCTTGATGATATAGCGAGTGAAATCATTGAAAATATTGAAGATGATACGCTTTATGTCATGGGCTCTGGTGGTACCGTGATGCATATTAAGAATACACTCAGTGATGAAGAATGCTCATTATTGGGTGTTGATTTATTTCTAAATAACAGCCTTGTTGCTAAAGATGTTAATGAGCATCAGCTTTTTGATTGGCTAAGTCAGTACCCAAGTAGGCTTATCGTAACGGTCATCGGCGGACAAGGTCATCTTTTTGGTCGTGGTAATCAACAGTTGAGCCCTAGAAATCTTCGAAAGATTGGCTTAAACAATATCACCATTGTGGCGACAAAGAATAAAATCAAAGAGATGGATAGTCGCCCGCTAGTGGTTGATACAGGCGATGATGAACTTGATCAATGTTTAGCGGGGGTGCGTCAAATTGTGACCGGCTATGATGATCGGATTGTTTACCCTGTCGAGTATGTGAATGGACAGGTCAGTACTGATGAATGAATTAATTGAGCAAGTAAAGCGTAATGTTTTAGCGCTAGACAGTAGTCAGGATAGCGGAAGAGTTTTTCATGGACGAGGTAAAAGTCTGTCTGGTTTTGAAAATATAACCGTCGAATATTTATCAGGTACATTGCTCGTCATTATGTTCGGTGAGCGATCAGATGAATGGATACAGGATTTTGCACACCAAATATCAGACGAACTTAAGCAACACGTCAGCATGGATGTGCTTTTTCAAGCGCGTTACGTTAAACAAGCGCCGGTTTTTAACTCAAACGGTGAGCCTGTTGAGTTAGAAAAAATCATAAATGAAAAGCATCTAAAGTATCAGCTTCATCTAGGTGGCAGTCAAAACTTCGGCTTTTTTACTGATATGGCCAATGGCCGAGAGTGGGTTTCACGTCACTCTAAGAATCGTAAAGTTCTGAATCTCTTTAGTTATACCTGCTCTTTTTCTGTGGCTGCGGTATCGGGTGGGGCCGAAAAAGTGGTTAATATAGATATGAGCTCTGGCGCTTTATCGGTAGGTAGAAAAAATCATCAGCTGAATGGTTTGCCAATAGGTCAGGTTCTTTTTCAAAAGCTTAATATTTTAAAGAGTTGGGGGCGGATAAAAAGATACGGCCCTTATGATCTTGTCATTGTTGATCCGCCATCCTTTCAGAAAGGAAGTTTTTCATTTAGCAAAGACTATCGAAAAATGGTGAGCCGTTTGGCTGAAATGACCACGGCTAATGCCGATGTGTTATTTTGCTTAAATGATCCGTTCGTAACGGTTGAAGCGTTTAAGCAGCTACTAGAAAGCGACTCCTTTGAATTTCTATCAAGGATTGAAAACCCCGTAGTGATGAAAGAAGTGCAGGACGATTTAGGGTTAAAGGTTTTACATTATAAAAGGGTATCGGGTTAATATAATCCACTCTCGTAGTTTTGGTGGGCAGCTGAACGACTTGAGTTAGGCGTTAGCGCTGGCTTTTCGCGTCTTTCTTTGATTCCGCTTCGCTGCATCACGGCTACAAATGATGAGGTTGTTGCGCGTTTTACTCTCGAAACAGTAGTCGCTGCATGGCTTCAGCAAGTTGAGTTGACGTTCCTTTTCTCTGGATTTTTCGCACTAAATTGATGTTTGTCTGTAAGTCTGAAGGGGTGTTACTCAGTTGGGCGCCACTTCGCTCAGACAGTTCGATAATCTTGGGGTCATTGCACACGCGTGAGAGAAGCGAGAATGACTTCTGAGTCAACACTGCTTGGTCAATCGCATCCTGTCGTATCGTTGACTCAAACCGTAAATAACCTTCTTCTTCGAGCCAAAGCATGCAGCCGAAGCACGCTTGATGGCGTGGGGCATGAAGGCCATATTCATCGGGCGTATCTTCACCCGAGATATCTTCAACAAAAACACTGCTTTTCTTAGGGAAATTAAGGTAAAGCTGATTTAATATTTTAGCCGCATCTTTAAAGAAGTCTTCTATATGTAAATCAGCCATGTCTTAATGTTCTTGTTGCTGGATTTTATGCCTTTAGAAGGCCGTAAATGAGTACGTGAAGTAGATGTTATTGCTTATACTTCTTTAAAAAGTGAGCGAAACGACCAATAGCATCTTCAAGTACGTCGACTCTTGGAAGAAATACAACACGAAGATGCTGAGTATCGTCTATGTTAAATGCGCTACCTTGTACGAATAGCATTTTTTCTTGTTTTAACAAATCGAGTACAAGTTGCTCATCGTTTTTAATATTAAAGTGTTCAGGGTCTAGCTTAGGGAACATATAAAGTGCGCCCTTAGGCTTTGTGCAAGATACACCGGGTATGTCATTCAGTAATTTCCAGGCTAGATCGCGCTGTTCTAGTAACCGACCACCGGGTTGCACAAGATCATTAATGCTCTGGTAACCGCCAAGCGCTGTTTGAATTGCATACTGTGCAGGTACGTTCGCGCAAAGTCTCATAGACGATAGCATTTCAATCCCTTCGATCAAATCAGTAGCTTGGTGCTTGGCGCCACTAATAATCATCCAACCAGATCGATAGCCGGCTGCTCGATAGGCCTTAGATAATCCATTAAAGGTCAGGAATAAAATATCATCTGCGAGTGACGCTAGGCATGTATGTACGGCGTCATCGTATAAAATTTTGTCATATATCTCATCGGCCAAAACAATTAAGCTGTGTTCTCTAGCCACTTCTACAATTTCTTTGAGTATCTCAAGACTATAAACAGAGCCAGTAGGGTTGTTTGGGTTGATGACCACGATAGCTTTAGTATTGGGTGTGATCTTACTGCGGATATCATCCATATCCGGCTGCCAATCGTTTTCTTCATCACACTTATAATGAACAGCGTTACCGCCACTTAGCTTAACGGCCGCAGTCCAAAGCGGATAGTCGGGAGCAGGGATCAATACTTCATCCTTAGGATTGAGCATTGCTTGCATCGCCATCACAATCAATTCACTAACGCCGTTCCCAAGGTAAATATCTTCTATTTCAACGCCGGTAATGTCTTTTTGTTGGGTATAATGCATGACGGCTTTACGGGCAGGAAACAGCCCTTTTGAGTCGCAATAACCTTGAGCGGACGCTAGATTATGAATGATGTCTGTTTGAAGCTCTTCAGGCACATCAAAGCCGAACGGGGCAGGGTTACCAATGTTAAGCTTAAGAATACGATGGCCTTCTTCTTCAAGCCTTCTTGCTTCTTTAAGCACCTCACCACGGATTTCATAGCAGACGTTGTCTAACTTACTGGATTTTTTGATTGTTTTCATAAATGTAGGCTTTCTTAAAATGAGGTGTGTAGCATTAGAACAGATAGTTCCTTATATTAGCTATTGTATATAATAGCAATGCTTTTGAAAAAGTTTTTAATTCAATAATCTATAGTCTGGTGGTAAAAAACTAGCGTTCAATGGTGAGGTAGCGCGTTTTGAGTACGTTTGATCAAATATTTGATTTGGCATTAAGAAAGTTTAACTCGCTAGAGGCGCTTGAGTCTTTAATGCCAACAGTGCTAGATGCTGCTCAGCTGAAAGCTAAGAGTAATGCCTTTTACCTATCCGCTATGACCCGAAGAATATTTCAAGCGGGCATGACTCACTCAGTCATTAATTCAAAGTGGGCGCATTTTGAAAAAGTCTTTTGGGGGTTTGATCCAAATAAGTTGGTACTGATTGATGATGCTTTTATGGAGCGAGCGATGCAAGATAAAGGGCTGATTCGTCATTGGGGAAAGCTACAAACGATCCCGATCAATGCGCTTGAAATGAAAGATATAACGGCAGAAGGTGTTGATTTTGGGCAATTGCTTGCAGAGTGGGATCAAGATATCACCCAATTATGGACGTATATCGCCAAACGTTTCAAACGAATGGGCGGACAGTCTACGCCTGCCTTTCTTAGAATGGTGGGCAAGGATACTTTTGTGCTAACCGATGATGTGGTCCACATGCTTATGAGGCTGAATGTTATTGATAGCAAGCCAACTTCAAAGGCCGATATTTTGAAGGTTAGCCGATTTTTTAACGAGCTAAAAGACACATCAGGAAAGCCTCTTTCTTATATCAGTAAACTTATGGCGCTGTCTTTGAATTAGAGTGGGGCATCAATAAAGTCTGAGACTATACTCTCGATAGATCAGCCCCCCAAAATGTCATTACTTAGATGATGGTTTAGAGTATACAAACTCTGGACCTTTTGACGTACAAAGCCCCTCGCCAGCTTTTAGGTAATGCTCATCTACAGGTGGATACATTACGATAGCGTAAGAGGATTGCAAGGCAGAGTCTTCATAAACGTTTCGCAAACATCGGTCTATTTCTCCTTCTGTAGGGCATCTTGATTCTGAGTAAGTCATCGTGTGATTTTCCATTTCACCTTGAATCTCGCACGCTAATCTTCGCTCATCTTTATCAGGAATAATATTGTAATAGACAGATTCCGTGCACATATTGCTGACACCCCAGCTACCTCCATTTGTACTTTGAAAGCAACTTGTTATTAAAGGTGTCTCATCCGAATCGGTATCAATAACGTCGGAAGGATCCATTGTGCTGGCTTCATCGATCAATTTACTTTCTTCTATAGCGTCTAGAGTGTCTTCTGGCGTGTATTCGTCACTGCTCTCGGAACAGCCCATAATGAACATGGATAATGATAAAATGAGGGTGCTATTTTTAACGGTTGTATTCATCTATGACTTCCTTATCAGCACATAGTAGGAAAATTAAAAAACTAATCAGGATATATAAGAAAAAAGTGACTAATAGTCAGTATGGGCTCGTTAACCCCACTACTTAACGGAGCAAAAGAAGGTGTTCTAATGGCTGCTGTTAACTTAAGTTTAAAAGACCGCAGTACCTATTTCTTAAAATCCCTTTTAAAGAACCTGAATGATACAAGAATTCTCTTAATTGCCATAATTTATTTAGCGGTTAAAAGATACGCGTATAAGGCCTTGCCTGCGTGAAATTTTATAATGAGAGGGCGTTGAGCGAATTCTGAAATTATTGAACGTTTTGAAACTACTGGCTTCCGACTGTTAAGTCATCCACTGTGCTGTTAGTATCAAACATAGCCCCTTTTTTCTCTTTTTATATATACTGTGTTTTAAAATACAACTTAAAATGGTGAACGATTTGTTAAGCGTTACGCAATCATTTAGGTTTGTTCGTCAGGCTGTCTTAGCCATGATTCTAATCGGTGGCTTGACGTCACCATCTTTTGGCGCATGCGATAAAACACTTAGGTTTGGGTGGGACAACTGGGCACCTTATCATTTCAGAAATGACGCAGGCCAAAATATAGGTGTTCTGGTCAACTCCAGCCGGACACTTTCCTAAAGGAATTCTCAAACTCAATTGGCGACTGATCAGCATTAGCTGAATGTAGTCGATCAACATTATAATATTTCATGTATTTTGTTACGTCTTCTTGCATATGTTCACGCGTTGGTTGCGGCACTTTAAGCAACCAATCATGTTTTAAACTACCGAAAAAACGTTCAACAACAGCGTTATCCCAGCACGCTCCAACATCACCCATGCTCGCACGACAATTTAACCTTTTCAATAAACGCCTAAAGCCATTACTTGTGTATTGAGAGCCGCGATCACTGTGGAATACCACCCCTTTTGGAGGTTTTCGCAAGTGATGTGCTTTTGTTAGTGCTTTCTCCACTAGATTACGCGTCATGCGCTTAGATATATGCCAGCCAACAATACGGCGTGAATATAAATCCATCACAATGGCTAGATAAAGCCAGCCTTCACCTGTCTTTAAGTAACTTACATCGCCAGCCCATACTTGATTTGGCCCAACAGGGTTAAAGTTCATGTTTAGCAGGTTGTCTGCAACACTATCGCTATGTTTTCGTTTTGTTGTGACTTTATAAGCAATACGCTGGGTCACAACTAACTTCAGTTTTTTCATTAATTTAATTACGCGATAACGCGTTACTTTAAAGCCTTCTTTGCGTAATACCTTAACAAGCTCTCGACTACCCAAGCTGTTTCGACTTGCTTGAAACAAAACTTTAGTACGTCGATACAAGCGCAGTGTTTCATCGTTTATTAATTCACCTGGTTTTTTTAACCAAGCATAATAAGCGGATGAACTAACCTGCATTGCTTGGCACGCTATTGATATGGTGTACTTTGTACCAAGCTTACTGATAAATGAATATTTTATTTCATTTCTTTCGCAAAGAAGGCGCTGGCCTTTTTTAATATCTCACGCTCCATTTGTAAGCGCTTATTATCTTTTCTAAGCTGAATCAGTTCTGCTCGTTCATCAACTGACAGCATTTCACCTGAAGCCTGCTTTTTGTGTTTTGCGACCCAGTTATATAAGATTTTGTCAGTGACGCCTAATGATGCGGCAGCCTCTACAACGGTATAATTTTGTTCGAGCACTAAAGCAACTGCTTCTTGTTTAAACTCGTCTGGATAACTTTTATTTGTTCGTTTAGTCATATTCACCTCAATAATAGGATTATATTCCATTATTAAAGTGTCCTGTTAATTCAAACACAACAATAGGTGTGTCCTTTGATGTGATGGATAAAATCACGAAGGCCATTAATTGTCCGTATGAGGCTCACCGATACCCCTGGAAACGGTTGATCTATCTTATGGAAACGGATGGTATTGATGTGTTGTCAGACATACAACCAAATGCTGAGCGAGCAAAAATTGCTTATTTCAGTAAGCCTTACGGTTATCAACATATTGCCTTATTTGTTAGAAAGGGAGAATCAGAAAAATATCCGATTAATTCACTTGAAGAGTTAAACCAATATAAATTCTTATTAGGTGTAAGGGATAGCGTCGACTATGGCCCAGAATTTAAACGAATGCTAGATAACCCTAATTTTAACACTAGGCTCGATTGGCTAGCTGGACCTACCAACCCCAAAAAACTCGCAGGAAAAAGAATCGACGGTCTGCTTATGGACCCTCTGGCCGCGCCGCATGTATTCCGAGAGCAAGGTGTCTACGACAAGCTTGAGAGGCACCCTATGCCTTTCCTAAAAGCGGGTCAGCTTACGCTGATGCTAAACAAAAACAATGTTAGTCCGCGGGTTGTCAAAAAAATTAATGAGGCAATTGATGACCTGAAAATTAGTCAACAATATCTCCCTATGTTACTAAAATATGAAGATGTTATGAGCACCAGTAAATAATTAGTTAATAGGGCGGACACGCAGGTCCTCCCCTACAAAGGTTGGATTATATATATTCCCCCTAACGTAGTGGCAGGCCTATGTGTTTGCCCTGATTTTGACCTAAGTACACACTTTACGTTCTTAGCCTTTGTTTCTGTAAACCGTATTGTCTAAAAAAAACACACACATTCATCAGTATGGCAATGCCTTAATATATTTATATTGTGTACGATCTAATTGCTCAAAATATAAATATATGCAATAGTGCTTTTTCGTTTTTAGACTAACTTTCTGGAGAGTTTCAAATGAGTGATACTATTTATGAAATCCCGCTTAAAAAAATAAACGGCGAAGAAGCAAATTTAGAGCAATATAAAGGTAAGGTGCTTCTTATTGTGAATACCGCTAGTAAGTGTGGGTTTACGCCTCAGTTTGAAGGACTCGAAAAACTCTACAAGCGTTATGTCGATAAAGGGTTGGTGATTTTAGGTTTTCCTTCTAATCAGTTTTTGCATCAAGACCCTGGTTCTAACGATGAGATTAGTGAGTTTTGCTCGTTAAACTACGGTGTGACGTTCCCTATGTTTGGTAAAATCGATGTGAATGGACCTGATACTCATCCGCTGTATGCTACATTAAAAAAGTCTGCCAAAGGCTTGCTAGGTTCTGAAAAGGTAAAGTGGAATTTCACTAAGTTTTTGGTTAATAAAGAAGGGCAAGTAGTTAAGCGTTTTCCGCCTACGACTGAACCATCAAAGTTAGCGCCTATTATTGAAGAATTGTTAGCGAGCTGAGTTGCTTAAAGCATATTTTAATCCTGGTATCTCTGAGTAGACGGTTTATGAATGATCCTATAGGTTCTAAAGAGAGTGACGCTCTCAAACTTGAAAATCAGCTGTGCTTTTTACTCTATACAGCATCAAGAAAAATGACGTCTGCTTATCGGCCATTATTAACTGAGCTGAATTTAACATACCCACAATATTTGGTAATGCTAGTGTTGTGGGAATATTTTGATGATGTAGCAACGATTCGTTCGAAGCAGGGGCTCAAAGTAGGCGTTATTTCAGAAAAGATTCAATTAGATAATGGTACATTAACCCCGCTACTAAAAAGGCTAGAAACGCAAGGCTTAGTCACGAGAGCAAGAGATTTAGAGGACGAGCGAGTGGTAAGAATTGGTTTAACACAAGCGGGAATTCAGTTAAAAAAGCGTGCAGGTAAAATACCCGAAACAATGTTGTGTAATAGTGGTTTAAATGCCGACCAATTTGCTGAAATTTATGCAGAATTAAAAGTGGTACTTAAGAAAATACCGGGAATGGTGGGGTAGCAACCATCATGCATCCGGTGGGGGTGGCCGTCAATACTGTGCAACCCATTGGCATGTGAGGAGAGGTCTGTTGGCTAGAGGTTAATCGCGTAAGCTAATCAAATTATTTTTTGCATAAAAAATGAGCTAGTGAAGTAGGGGGATATCAACTATATAACTAAGGGTAAGAGTTTAGAGTTTGCAAGAAAGCGACCTGTTAAATGGTGAAAGCAATGATTGATGTACAGCTCTATCGATACAACCCTGAATGTGATGATGTTCCTTATATGCAATCGGTAACGCTCCCTGAAGCGTTTCGTGGGCGCATGGTTTTGGACGCCTTAGAATACCTACGTAAATTAGATCCAACGTTGGCATACCGGCGTTCCTGCAGGGAAGGGGTTTGCGGTTCTGATGGCATGAATATTAACGGCAAAAACTGGCTAGCCTGCATAAAACCCGTTGCGGAAGCTATTGTGAAATCCAGTCTACTGGTTATAAGGCCTTTGCCGGGCATGCCTGTCATTCGTGATCTGGTGGTAGATCAGACCCTCTTCTTCGAGCAATATAAAAAAGTCCAACCCTGGCTTATCACTCATGACCAAAATCCACCTATAGAAAGACTACAGTCACCGGAGGACCGCGCTAAACTCGATGGTCTGTATGAGTGCATACTTTGTGGTTGTTGTACTTCACAGTGTCCGTCTTGGTGGTGGAACCCACAACAGTATTTGGGGCCAGCTGCATTATTGCAATCATTACGGTTTATTCTTGATAGCCGAGACCAAGCGCGTATTGAACGCCTAAGTAATCTGCAAGATCCATTTAGTGTGTTTCGCTGCCGAAGTATTGGTAATTGTTCTTGGGTGTGCCCAAAGGGCCTTAATCCCATGGGGGCAATCGGAATGCTAAGGCGCGAATTGATGCGTGACGCTATATAATAAATATCAAACTGTCACTTTTCAGAAGTCTGACCTAGTCTATAGCTTATTACTTAATATATCAGACCTAGCGTTTCTGAAGTTTAACCATGAAGCTCAGTGGTTTTTAAGTTTCTAGTTTCATGTTCACTTATAAAAAAGAGATACGATAATGGATGAGCCAGTCAGAGTTTCAAATACACCTTATGCAACCGAAGTGGAGGCAGGTAAAACCTATTTTTGGTGCGCATGTGGTAAAAGTGCTAAACAGCCTTTCTGTGATGGTTCACATCGAGCCTCTTCATTTACGCCTGTGAAATATGAAGCTAGCGAGTCTAAAAAGGTATTTTTCTGTGGTTGTAAGCATACAAAATCACAACCCTTGTGCGATGGCAGCCATAAAAGTAAATAACCAATAAATATCAGGCTAATGGGTGATTTAAATGACGTATATAGATGGTTTTGTCGCTGCAGTGCCTACTGTCAGCAAAGATAAATATATCGAACATGCTAAGTTGTCTTCTGTTGTTTTTAAGGGGTATGGTGCTTTAAAAATTATAGAGGCATGGGGGGATAACGTGCCTGACGGAGACGTAACTTCGTTTCCTATGGCGGTTAAATGCGCGAAAGATGAAACGGTCGTATTTTCAACGGTTGTTTGGCCGTCTAAAGAGGTTCGTGATGCAGGGTGGGCGGCTATTATGGAAGATCCAAGAATGCACCCAGATCAGAATCCGATGCCTTTTGACGGTAAGCGTTTAATATATGGTGGTTTCGACGTAATTTTAGAAGAATAAGTGTTAGTCGATTTATTTTTTTAAAATTCGGACTCATTACAAAGGATAAAATAATGATAATTACTCACGTATTATTCGTTGCTCTTGTTTCTTTATTAGGTGCGTCTCAGGTTTATGCAGATTCATCTCCATCAAGTGATGCTAAAGGTATGTCTGGTGCAAAGGGTACGTTTAGTTTTAAGCCCACTGATCATACACCTGGTATCGTCACATGGTGGAAAGATACTGACGGTGTTAGCCCTGGTGTGGCAGGCTGTCATGTTGGAACGAACGAGCAAGGTGTGCCGAACGGAAGAATGTTTGGAGAAGCTTGCCTTGATGATGGTATGTTGGTTGAGTCGAACCCTGGAAAAGGCGTTATTCACCGTCATAAAAGTGACATAGGGCATCCTGATAAGTTTGATTGTAATGCTTGGTGTGTTGGAGAAGGTATGACGGAAGGCGTGTGCAAGGTAGCAAGCGCACCTCCTTGCGAGCAATCTGCAGTCTGCGCTTGTGAGTAGTTTGTGCTTGCAGAATGCTTACGGGCGTCCATATATTTTACACTTTGTATCCGATTTATTGTTTTAAAGTTTTTAAGGTACTGTTATTAAGTCTTTTTTAATTAAGTGGTCTACTCTATGCTTGTTTAATGTAAGAATGTAAAATAAACAAACTAAGAAATGGATTTAAATAATATGAAATTAAGAAGTATTCTTATTGGTGGTATCTTAAGTGTAGTGTCAACGGCTACTTTAGCAGCGCCTATCTCAATCGACTCTTATGATATTCAGAATGCGAATGTAAGTGGCTATGGAAACTGGAGTCACTCATACGACGGAATTATTTCACCTCTTGCAGGAAGTGTTGCTAATTACAGTGACGGTTCTGGTACTTTGAATGATGGCGTAATTGGATCAAATAAAGACAATACTCAATTATTTTCTACTGGCGATAATGCTTCAATAGATTTATTTTTAGGTACGAGTTCTACGCTTTCTTCGCTTTCGTTGTTTAGCTTTAATGGTTCTTCAAATGGTATTCCTGGAAACATCACAGGCCTTAATGTCACTATTAACGGCATTACTGAGTATTTTTTAACCTCTGGTTTTGGTACTTCAATCAATCGCCACTCAAACCCTCATGAGTATATTGATTTGTCTGGATCAGCGTTGTCTGGCTTAACTGCAGATGTGGTTACGCTGTCTGGTTTTACTACTGTAAACCCATTTGCTGAGTATTATTCAATTTCTGAAATTCAGATTGAAGGGATGGCTTCACAGGTTCCAGAGCCTGGTAGTTTGGCATTGTTGCTTGCTGGTGTAGCGGGTATTAGTGCTTCTCGTAAATTGAAAAAAGCTTAAGTTTCTATAAATAAGCTCAATAGAGACACCAATAAGTATGTTGGTGTCTCGACTCTTTTAGTTCTAAACTTCAATCGATTTAAGTATAGTGGTCTTTAGCTTTTAAACACTATGATTAGATCACCCTTATGCAGCCTCAGGCAGACCCGTTTATAGTTCCTATTTGTAAAGAATCGATTGAAATCCTCTTCGAGGATGAACATCTTCTGCTTATTAATAAGCCCACAGGTTTGTTAAGCCTTTCGGGAAAGCATCCCGCTAATATTGATTCAGTTCATTATCGTTTAGTTAAAGATTACCCTACAGCTACGATGGTTCATCGGTTAGATTTTGGCACCTCTGGCTTGCTAATTATTGCCTTAAATAAAGTCGCTAATGCCCATTTAACAAAACAGTTTCAGGCTCGTACCGTAATAAAATCTTATACAGCGGTGTTACATGGGCATGTTAAAGATGATGTGGGTTCGATTGATATACCGATGATAAAAGATAAAGAAAACTTCCCCCTTCAAAAGGTATGTTATGTTACGGGGAAATCGGCACAAAGTGATTATCACGTTATTGAAAGGTCAGCTCGTCCGCAAACGACAAGCGTTATATTTAAGCCTATAACAGGGCGAACACATCAATTGCGCGTTCATAGCAGAGAGTTGGGGCACCCTATACTGGGGTGCGACTTATATGCGACAGATGAAGCTTTCTTTATGGCGGATCGGCTAATGTTACATGCCACCCATATTGAATTTGATCATCCAGTATCAGGGGAAAGGGTTAATGCTTGTTGCCCGAGTCCTTTTTAGTTTTTATATCATCTTATTTTATGGAGTGACAAGTGGAGTCAAAGAAAAGTAGCGTTGCTAAAGGGCATGATTTCTCAAAGAAAAATAAAGTATCCGTTTGGGTATCGCAGCACCCTTATGCAGATATTCCTGATGAGTATTTTGAAGAAACATTTAGCAAGAAGAACACCCGCGCAACCAATACGTGGTCAGATAACTATAATCTGGCTTATTTTGTTGTTGAAAACATGGAAACCAATGGGGCTGAAACCGGTACAATCCAAGTGAAAAACGCCGCTGGGCATTGCTCATTTTCAACTTCGTATATCGAAACGCTGATGAGTAAAGCCAAAAAGAAAAAAATTGACGATATTACTTGGATCATTTTATTGTTTGATTGTGAGTTTAGCCCTAAATTATCGGGTGTTGAAAAAGATCAATACACTACGTTTTTGGGTGCCTTTAATTATGATGTCGAAGCGGATAATCTATATGAGGTTGACTAGTGTTTGTTCGTTAAACACTTAAAATAGACCCCAATATTTATCATGTAGGTATTAGATGAGTTTAAAAGCATATGAATTAGGGCCTTTGATTGTATTTGCCCCTAATGGTGTGACCGCGAAATCATTCGCGGCACCTCAAATTCGTCCTAGCAGTGAGTGGGCCAAATCTGTATCTGAGTGGGTGGCGTTGATGGCGACTCGACGTAATGACTTGGATCACCTGTTAGATCCCACAAAACAAGACCCTTATATCCACGAGCAATAAATATAGCCGCTCTCCTTGTTGATGGTTCAAAGGCATCGTGTAAATCCCCCCTTTTGCATAATAAGAAGGATTCTGTATGTTGAATTTCTACCCAGGTAACCGAATGGAAGACCTGGTGACATTGTTAAGTCGATTATTAGAAATCCCTTCTGATGACCCTTTGTCTGAAGATACTGTTGTTGTGCAAAACCAGGGTATGCATCACTGGCTATCGCTTGAGTTAGCCAGCCGTAGAGGGGTCGTAATGAATACCCGTTATCCGCTACCGGGTAACTTTTTCTGGGGATTAATTAATACCATTTTAGCGGACGAATCCTTACCTGATAAAACACCCTATAGCCGTGAAATCCTTATTTGGGCTATTTATGAGTCACTAGGGGCTGATTCGTTTTTTAATGATCCTAGCTGTGCTGAGGCTAATCATTACTGGTTTGATGCAGCGAATCAGAAAGAGGACGCGTTAAAGCGCTTTCAGTTATCAAGAGAGTTAGCTGACCTTTTTGAACAATATTTAATTTATCGACCTGAGTGGATATCATTGTGGGCGTCGGACGGTGGGCGTGCGGCTAGTGAGGCTAATGCAAGTGACCTTATAGCTCATCACTGGCAAGGCACGCTATGGACACATTTACATAAGCGCCTAGGGGATCCTCCGTTATCTTTAATAGAAAAAGCCATCGCAAAATTAGCAACAAGTTCTCAGCCATTACCAAAACGTATATTTATTTTTGGCATTAACGCGTTGCCTCCGGTATGGATGGACTTTATTAAGGTTATTGCATCCTATACGGATGTTCATTTTTTTATGCTTAATCCCTCTGATGAATATTGGGGTGATATAAGAAGTGAAAAAACGCTCATTCGCGAGCGTGCCAAGTGGCTTGAAAAAGGGCAGCCTTTATCTGCGATTTTCGATGAAATCGGTAATCCCTTACTGGCGAATCTTGGTCAACAAGGTCAAGAATGTTTAAAGCTGTTATGCGATCGTACAGATACAGAAATACCACTATTTTATAGCGCAGGTCGCGATACGTTATTACAACGTGTGCAGGATGACATTCTTACTTTGTCTGATAAGCGCACTAAACAGCCAGATAGCGCCAGTGAGCAACCTGAAGAAGGCGACTCAAGTATCGTCGTCGCCTCTGCACATAGCGCACTACGAGAAATACAGGTGCTACATGATTGGCTGTTGATGCAGTTTAAGCACGACAGCACGCTGACCCCTAAAGATGTGCTGGTGATGAGTCCTCAAGTAGAAAACTATGCACCCTATATCGACTCAGTATTTAAACGAGGGCGATCATTTGATACTGAAGTCGATCCACAGCTGCCATGCTCAATTGCTGATCGAACGCTTAATGATTTAGAACCAGTTATTCAGGCATTTATTGAGCTATTAACATTACCGGATAGCCGCTTTCAGGTGAGTCAAATTCTGGGGTATTTACGCATACCTGCGGTACAAAGCCGGTTTGGCTTAGAGCCTTCAGATGTTGAGCTTTATACCCACTGGCTATCTGTTGCGGCTATTCATTGGGGCTTAGACCGAGAGCATAAAGCGGGGTTTACTGGTGTTAAGCGTAGTAATGAACGGTTTACTTGGAAACAAGGATTAGATCGCCTCATTATCGGCTTTGCGCAAGCCGACAGTGAGCAAATCTATGAAGGGGCTGATGGCATTCAGATGCTAACACTGCCTTGGGTTGAGGGGAGCTACGCTGATAAACTCGGAAGGCTATTGGGGTTGATAGAAAATCTCCAATATTATGCAAAGCAACTGACACAAGAGCGAACGCCTGCTGATTGGCAACACTTTTTGATCCGTTTGATAGAAAGCACGTTTGAAGAGGCAGGCGAAGATGCCAGCGGTTATCAAATTATTATTAAAGCGATTAATACCCTGGTAGAAAATGCGGTTGCAGCCAACTTTAGTGGAAAATTATCGTTACCAGTCGTCTCTGCTTACTTAAACAACTGCTTTAGTCAGCCGCAACAAGGTCAAAGCTTTATGACCGGGCAAATTACTTTTTGCTCTATGATTCCGATGCGAAGCGTACCGTTTAAAATTATTGCCATTTTAGGCTTAAACGATGGTGACTTCCCTCGTCAACGACAACCCATGGGGTTTGACTTACTTGCTGAATCACCGCCACGTTTAGGTGATAGGTCGCGTAGGGGGGATGATCGTTATCTTTTTCTTGAGGCGCTAATATCTGCACGCGATAAGCTCTACTTAAGTTATCAGGGCAGTGATATTAAAAATAACCAAGAACGACAACCATCACTCTTAGTTAAAGAGCTTATAGATTACCTAGACGCGGGTTACGGTTGGAATTCCAATAAGCAAATACAGCGTCATCCGCTTCAACCTTTTAGTCATAAAAACTATCAGTCGCCATTCTTTGGCTTTAACGGCAGTTGGCTATCGCTAGGGGATGGGCGTGAGCCCCGTGATAATTTAACGCCCATACCTTATAAGTCACAACCTGCTGAAGCAGCTAATGCAAAGCAGGTTGAAGGTGACGTATCAACAGACGATGACGCGTTGATAGCGATTGATGTAGAGCGACTGGTTTCATTTTTTGATAACCCGTCACGGGCGATGGGGATAGAGCGATTGAAACTCTATCTCAATGCCGCAGTCGCTGAAATGCCTGAGGACGCAGAGCCATTTACAACTAACTTTTTAGATCGCTATATTATCCAGTCGGAGCTTATTGATAGCAGTATTGATGGAGACGATTTAGATCAGCGAATTCACCACGAGTTGCTTAGGGGGAATCTGCCTGATACACCCCGTACGGCGTTAGAATTGGCTGAATGGAAAGCGCAGGCAGAGGTTTTCTCAGCAGCACTAAAAAACATGATAGACCAACCGATGGAGCGAATAAGTATATCGGTGGTGATTGGAGACTACCAAATTTCTGGCACTTGTTGGTTAAGCGGTTCAACCGTTATATTCTGGCGGCCTGCTGACCCTAAAGGTAAAGATTTAGTGCGGATGCGGTTGTTTCATCTTTTAGTCTCGCTGGCTTCTCAGCGGGGAGATTTTCCATTGATAGAATCCACTAAAGGTTTATACCGTGATCAAAAAAATGAAGGTTACCAAATACTTGAATTTGGCTTGATTGAAGACCCCCAAGCAGAGCTTGAAAAATGGCTGGCAGAGCGAGAAGAGGGGCTTATTTCCCCTCGATTGATCAATGCAGAATTGGCAAGAAAAATTTTTGAAAAGCGACGGGCAGGCAAAGTATTCGCGGCTTCTGACTTTGATGGTATTTGGTGCGATAGCTTTAATCAACGAGGGCTTTCGTACGATGCCTACATACAATGGTTTTGGCAGCAAAAACCTGAATGGCCTGGTATATGGGAGCAAGCAATCGTTGACCTTTATAGTCCCTTGTTTGATTCATTACAGGAGCATCAACCGTGAGCCAAGATTCTGTCTTAACGCTAGATGCGCATAAAATCCCCCTTGAAGGTATTCACCTGATTGAAGCCAGTGCGGGAACAGGTAAAACATTTAATATCACGCGCATTTATCTCAGGTTACTCTTAGAGCGTAAATTAAAGGTACAAAACCTATTGGTGGTCACGTTTACCAAGGCAGCGACTGAGGAATTGAAAGGGCGAATTGATTCTGAACTCAGAGATACCTTGGCCAAGTGGGGGAAGCGAGATTCAGCAGATGAGTTTTATCAAAGCCTTGAGTCTATTGTTTCTCATGAAGAGGCCAATATCATTTTACGAACGGCCATTGGTGATCTTGATGAAGCCTCTATTTTTACCATTCATGGGTTTTGCAAGCGGGTATTATCTCAGAATGCCTTTGAAAGTGGATTGCCGTTTGACCTTGAAATGGAAGTGGATAGTAACGCGTTAAAACTTGAAGCGGTTAGGGATTGGTTCCGGCGATTAGATGAAACCCCTGAAGATTATTTAGATGTTACTCGATATTACTCAACACCAGAGGCGTTCACTGATACATTTCGGTCGTTGCTGGGTAAAGAGCTTTCGATTGAAGGGAGTAACCCTGAAAAGGTAAAGCAGACTTTTCTTACTAAAAAAGCGGACGCTTGTCGGCTTATCGAACAACATTCAGGCGTCATATTTGCTGAATTGATTGATAGTCACAAAGATAAAGTGAAAAGACAAGACGAGTATAGCGAGCTAATGGCTTGGCTGACGTCGACTGAGTTAGACCCAATGCCAAAATCTGCCGGGTCGGTGTTTGATGGTAAACGCTTTTCGAGAAAACCCGATGAGGTTAAAACTGAGTTAAATGCGCTTTTTGGTCCCTTAAAAGATCTAAAGCAACAAGCCGTAAAAATTGCTGACGAAATAGGGCGTGCTCGGGCCGATGCAATCGTGACCGAAGCACTAAATGCCATTACCTTGAATATCATAGAGCGAAAAAAACGTTCTGCGTTAATGGATTTTGATGATCTCGTAACCTCTCTTCTACACGCGTTAACTGGCGAAGTTGGTGACGCATTAGCCCATCACTTGGTGAATCAATATCCCGTGGCTTTAGTGGATGAGTTTCAAGATACAGACCCCAGTCAATACGCAATCTTTAATAATATTTATAACCGAGCAGGCCTTACATCCATTACACCGAGTGCGTTATATATGATTGGCGATCCAAAACAAGCCATATATGGGTTTAGAGGCGGGGATGTATTTGCGTACCTTACCGCCCGCGATCATGCTGATAGTCAATGGTATATGGATACTAATTGGCGCTCTTCATCTCGTGTAATAGAAGGCTATAACCGTCTATTTTATGGGCAGGCCATTCCCTCAGGAGATGATCAAGCGAGCGTTGAGCAAACCACGCATGTGTTTAATTACGGTATAGGCTATATACCGGTTAAATCTTCTACTAAGGCTGATGAAAGTAATTTATCAACAGTATTTGGTAAACCGCTGAAGTATATCTATTTTCCTGAAGATAAAAACTACGGAAAGGGGGCTAATAATCAACAATTTAGGGCGGTTATAGCCGATTGGTGTGCAAGTGAAATTAAGCAGTTATTAACCACTAAAAAGACCGCCTCCGGTGAGGTAATTGAAGAGCGAGATATCTCAGTTCTGGTTCGAGATCGTATCGAGGCAGAAGAGATCCAAGCGGCACTTTCTAACCATGGCTGTTCATCGGTTTATCTAAGTAATCGTGAAAATGTATTCTTGAGTAGTGAGGCATCAGAACTACTCTCGGTGCTTATGGGAATGCTATTAGCAGAAGATGATCGAATGTTGATTGCTGCGCTCTCTACTCGACTCTGTGGATTTGATAGTCAGCAACTTTATAAACTTCAAGAAGATGAATTATTCTGGGAATATCATCGAACCCGGTTTGTCGATTCAAGAGCTAGTTGGGTGCGGAAGGGGTTGATGGCAACCCTGTTTAAACTGATACATCACAGCTTCAAACCCGAGTTGCAACGACACGAGCGGGCGCTAACCAACACATTGCATTTATTAGAGCTATTACAGACGGCGAGTCAAAAACACCGCCAGCCTTGGGAGTTAGTCAGTTGGCTAAGGGATAAAATTGAAAACCCAGCAAGCGATAGCGCATCTGAGTTGAGGCTTGAAAGTGACGATAATCTAATTCAAATTGTCACCCTGCATGGTTCAAAAGGGTTGGAATACCCCGTGGTGTTTATACCTTTTGCCACTCGATCAAAAGGCGGTAGTAATAAACCGGCCTATTACACCTACCATGATGAAACAACTAAAGCGCCTAAGGTGTTTGTAGGGGCTGACTCTGACATTCAGCAAATAGCCGAGAGGGAGCGAGCAGCCGAAGATGTCCGACTGCTGTATGTTGCTGTAACCAGAGCAAAATACGCATGCTACTTAGGGGCTACGCCATTCTCAGATTACCAGCGTTCACCGCTCGGCTTAATGCTTGGGCTTAATAAAGACGATGACCTTTTAGGCGCGATTATGGCTACAGTGAATGACACGCCTTTAAGTGCAGAAGTGGTCGATGTAACCGAAACATTAGACGATGATAGTGAACGTATTGACACAACAACGGCGCTTTATGATGACGCGTTAGTTAACGCAAAACGTGAAGATCAGCAACCCGTCACCGTTCAACGAATGACGCGAAATATTGAAGATGATTGGTGGATAAGTTCGTTTTCAGCTATTACGCGTAACCTTAAGCATGGCGTGATGGCAGAACCTGATCGGGATAATACCGAACGTTCAGATGTGGTCGAGGTAAAACAAAAGCTCGATTTAAGGTTTACCCTAAAAAAAGGCGCTGCGGCAGGTAACCTGCTTCACGATACCTTAGAGGTGGTCGACTTTCAGAAACCTTTATGGACTGACGCGCTCAAAAAACCACTGATTCGTTTTGGTAAACTTGAAGATGACCAGATAAATGCGTTGATTAACTGGCTTGACGAATGCCTTGCTGCCGAATTATCAGACGGTCTATCGCTGAGTGAATTAGCACTGAATAAAACCCTACGAGAAGTTGAGTTTTACTTTCCTATCCATGCCACTACCCGGAAAGCGCTGAGTGGTGTATTACAGCATCATCGACAGACTAAAACGTTTCCTCAGTTACCTGAAGGTGTGCAGTTAAAAGGCATGATGCATGGGTTTATCGACCTCGTATTCGAATGGCGGGGTAAATATTATATAGCTGATTACAAGTCGACGTATTTGGGGGATGAGTATGGTTGCTACGATCACGAACATCTATCTCAAAACATTCAAGATAACTTCTACGATCTTCAATATCTGATCTATTGTTTAGCCCTTCATCGATACCTAAAACAAAGAATTGAAGATTACACACCCGAAACTCATTTTGGTGGTGTTTATTATCTCTATCTAAGAGGTATGGGGGTTAACGGACAAGCAGGCGTCTATTTCTCAAGTATAGAGACAGAACTACTAAACAGACTGGATGAGCTATTTGGAGATAATAATGCATAACCGTTATGGCGATTTTATTTCTACTTATTCAGGTGTTAAAGAAATTGATTACTTCTTAGCGAAATCTCTCGCCGATGTGATGAACAGGGCAGACGATGAGTTATTGTTCTTTTCAGTACTAGCGTGTAGTCAGGCACTGAGAGAGGGCCATAGTTGTTTACAGCTAGCCGAGTGGGCTGAAACAACGCAGTGGGAGCAGGTAACAGAAGATGATATTCGCACTGGCGGTTATCAGTTCCCATCTGTGGTCGACTGGGAGCAACACCTCAGTTTGTTATCGATTGCGCCTGCGTCGACCCACCCAATCGTATATGAATGTGGGCGACTTTATTTGCGTCGATATTGGCACTTTGAAGATGAAGTGGTTAATGCCATTAAAAAATATAGCCATGAAGTATCGTTTGATCATTCACGCGCAAGCCATGCCTTGGCTCAGTTATTTGGCCATGACAGCAGTTCGACTCACTCAGCGGATATTGATTGGCAAAAAGTAAGTGTTGCTAACGCACTCGGTAAACAGTTTTGTATTGTGACAGGTGGCCCGGGAACGGGAAAAACCACGACGGTGACGAAGTTGTTGGTGGCGCTATGCGAAGTTTTTGATGAACCGTTTATCATTAAAATGGTGGCCCCAACAGGTAAGGCCGCTCAGCGTTTAACCGAGTCTATTGGTAACGCAAAAGCCCAACTACAACGCCAGCATGAGTTTTCAGAACAGGTATGGTCGTCAGTGCCAGATGAAGCGATGACCATACACCGTTTATTAGGGGTTATACCTCGTCATCACCAGTTTAGATTTAACGAATCAAACCGATTAAGCCTCGATATTCTGCTCGTGGATGAAGCCTCAATGGTTGATTTACCTTTGATGGCGCGTTTATTTCGAGCATTGCCAGAGCATGCAAGGGTAATTTTATTAGGAGATTCAAACCAACTACCTTCAGTCGCGGCAGGCAGCGTCTTAGCAGATATCGCACCTGATCCACACCCAGGTTATAGCAAGTCTAATGCGGCGCTGTTGAACGCCCTAACGGGTTACTCTATACCTGTCACGACACAAACTTCAGTGGATCATCTGACTAAACTGACTAAAAGTTATCGGTTTAAAGATGATGGCGGAATAGGGCAGCTTGCAAAAACCATTATCACTGGTGACATAAAGGCCAGTTGGACACTGCTGAATGAAGTGAGTGATGAGCTCTCGTTGACGCCGCAAGGTGATTTTAATGGTTGGCTAAAGCAGCTGGCTGAGTCGTATTACTTCCCTGTTAGTCAACCGAAAGACGTAAACGTGGCCCTTCAGCAATTCTCGGGCTTTCGTTTTTTGGCCGCAACACGGGGCGGTGAGCGTGGAGTAGACGCTATTAATATAGCGATAGATCGTGCTATCAAACGACACCTCAGTGTACCTATCCATACGCTTTATTATCATGGTTGTCCTATCATGATAAATGAAAATAGCTATGAAACGGGCTTATTCAACGGTGATATTGGTATTATCTGGCGACACGAAGATCGGCTTCAAGCGGCTTTTCCTGTGGGAGATGGTGAGGTTCGTTGGTTAAGTTTAAGTCGACTGCCTTCTTTCGAATTGGTTTACGCAATGACGATACACAAGACGCAAGGCTCTGAATTTAACCGCATTGCAATCGTATTGCCAGAGTATCATTCACCGATTCTCAGTCGAGAGCTTATTTATACCGGCGTCACTCGTGCAAAAAACGGGTTAGAAATTAACTGTACCAAGCATGTTTGGAGTAAAAGTATTAAAAAACGGGTTAGCCGAAACTCAGGTTTATTCGACAAGCTCTACCGCGATAAACCACAGATTGATTTGTTTTGATTTTGAGGGGTAGATGAAGACGTTTATAAGGCGGCTAGCCATTCTCGATTATTTACGTGCTTCTCGTGTTCAAAAGTCTACAGACGAGATTCTTAACCACCTCCTAAGTAGTGATTATTTTGAGAGTTATGGCTCGGCGGACACGCTAGAAAGCCTATCGGACTCTAATTACTCGGCTATTAGAAGAACCATACAAAGAGACCTTAACTTTCTTTATGGTGCCAATGATGTATTGAAAGACGAGGGGGATAATGAATTTGGACTAGAGGCGGAACGAGGAAGCGGAAAAAGCCTGCTGTGGTCGCTAGACCCTTACTCTACGCTAGCCTACGACTTTGAGAAAATGCCGACCTATCTCGCGTTGTCGTTCGCCATGACGCAAAAGCACCTGTCAGGCATTATGCCCAAAAACACACTGACGGAGATGGCGCGCTTCTTTAAAGATGCAGATTCTAAATTGCAAAAAGAAGCCTCAAAAGTGTCACCTCAACAATTTGGCCGGTTAAAAGATTCTGTCGAGTTTTATCAGCGAGGGCAACGACTGCAAGCGGCTAATTATGATATTACAGTGCTTGATACTATTTATAGGGCGATCTTAAAAGAGAAACAGTTAAATATACACTACCGAGGTAAAGCCTATCGGGTTCACCCATTCGGTGTTGTGATTCTTTTACCTAAGCTTTATTTAGTTGCAAAAAAGCACGAGGATATTAATAAGCCTAATGAATATAGACACTTTCTTATTCATAAAATTGATCAAATTGAAGTGGCCACCTATTCATCGAACGTCCCTGATCGCTTTAACTTAGCGACATATCTTGATGAAGGGAATATGGATGTCATGATCGACTACCAAGATAAAGCGCTTTATCAATTGGTATTACGGTTTAACATTTTTGAGCCCACTAATTTAATGGCAGACTTAGCTGAAAACCCCATCAGTCACGATCAAAGCTTAGTAAAAATAAGCCCGTCTATTTATGAGTTGACGGCCAGTGTGAAGCGAACCGTGCAACTTAAAAATTGGATTATGGGATTAGGGCGAGTGGCAACGGTTATTAAACCTAGCGTTATCCGTAATGACATTATTTCAGAACTGAAGGCATTATCAGAGAACTATACGGGTAAATAATAGTCTTTCCAACCTGCCAGATAAGTATAACTGTGCTAGTTCTAAGCACCATTTTCAGTAATATTTTTTCTATATTAAAAAATAACTGCTACATTGAAGTAGCATTTTTTGTTTTTTATTGGAAAGTGCTACTTCAATGTAGCAGTGTGGTTTTACTAATTCTCATAAATATGAGAAAAAGCATTCTTAATGAGCGCTAGGCATAAGAAGAATAATGAAATACAAAACCCAGTTTCCTGTGATTAAAAAAGACTTTGCGCTTAGGTTGAGAGCAGCAAGGGAAAAAAACGGTCGAAAGCTATCGAAGATGCATGTTGCCCGCTTAATTCAGGTCGATAGAAATACAATTGCCCGTTGGGAAGATCCTGAAGATAAAGCGTTACCCAACGATCTTATAAAGTTTAATAAGTTATGTGAGATTTTAGGTGTATCACCTCAATACCTGATGAACGGTATTAAAGAGTGGGAGTTGAGTGTTGCGCCAGAGCATCGAGAATTTATAAAGTTGTTTTATACCCGTTATCGCTTAAATTCCGACTACCTCTACTTTATTAAGTATTCAATGGTTCTTAGGGATGAAGTAATAGAGGCTCAAAATAAAGTATGGCAAGAAAGCAGAAAACAGTTCAAAGACATATTTGATAAAGAAGCGCGTCGTCATCAGCAGATAGTAATAGAAGACCAGCAACAGCGTGACGAAGAAAAGCAGCGGCAGTTAGAAGCGCTAAATTATCGTGAAGAAGAGCAGAGTAGGCTAACAGATTAAGTCAATAGATAGGCCTATCGATCCATTGACAGGCATTGTAACGTATATAATTAATTAAACAGCTGAAATGGGCTTATGTATCTTAGTCCAATAGTGCACAAGGCCTGCTAACTGATCAGCGCTTTGGAGAAAATGGTCTTCTTTGATTACATATGAGTTTGCACCCAATGTGTATGCTTCTTCTACAAGGCAAGGTTCATCACAGGAAGAAAAGATAACAACGGGAGTCATCAGGAATTCTTTTTGTGACCTTACTTTTCGTAAAATTTCTATACCACTCAGCTTGGGTAGTTTGACGTCAAGTATAATGAGTGTCGGTTGTTTTTTCGGGTGTGTTAAGTAGTTGTAAGCCTCTTCTCCATCAGAAAAGCTTGTAACTTTGCCGTTAAAACCACTGTTTTTTAGCTCTCTAATGGTCAGAAGTTCATCATCCGGGTTATCTTCAACCAAAATTATATGAGAGTGTTTACCTATAGCCATAATGCCTGCCGGATTAAAATAAAAGGAACCAGTTAACAATTCATAAATTATAACTCAATTGATTGTGTATTATTACAGGGTATTTGTTCATTGCTATTGTCTTACATCAGTTCGGCTAACTAAACACTAGCCTTTAAATATGTATAGTGATGTAGTTATTTAGAAATGCAGCAAGGATGATGCGCTTTAAACGATTTAGTTGTTCTGGTTGTCGTGTTTTTGCTTGTTAATTACGCGATTTAAGTGATTGATTCGGGATTCAGAGTGCTTAGTCGGTCAAATAGAGCTATATTTACTATATATTTAATAATTTCCGTATCTAACCCCTTGTTACTTGAAACTAAATTATGACAGATGAGCGTCGCCAAAAGCCTCGATTACCGTGGTTAAAATTTAACTCTAAAGTAAAAGTTCGTAGAGGGCTGTTCTCGAGTGAGTGGGTCAATATTGTCCCATTTGATTATAGTAAATACGGTATGGGTATTCAGACCGATGAAGTGTTTGAACTTAATAATACTGTTCAGTTAACTATTTCATTGGAGATGGAGGTGGGCGCTGTAGAGGTTGAGATAATTCCCGGAATTGTGAGGTATCGAGAAAAACACCATAGTCGATTTAACTATGGTATTGAGTTTGATTATAAGTCAAAGAGTATTAGCAAGGGGCAGGTTAAGACTGACTTAGAACATATTGAGCAGGTCTTAAAAAAGCATGATCAGATAAAAGCACGCCTTGATGGCATGTAGTTAGAGGTGGTTTATCTTTAATATTAAGCACCTGTTAATCATTGTTCTTTTGATTGTAGTTCTTGGTGTTGTTTTGATGCTGCCCCAGTTGATTAACAATCCATCTCATCTAGACGATAATGTGGTATCCCATGTAAGCTGCCTTTTAAATAAAGGTGAATGCACTTACCAGTCTTTAACTTACGGTGAACTAACCCTTTCAGTTACACCTAATAACTTTAAAGCATTAATACCACTGACGGTTACGTTGACCACGAATAACCCTAATATTACGCGCTCATTTGTCAGCCTAGATGGCAAAGATATGTATATGGGGCTAAACCAGTCTGAGCTTACTCAATCTGGCGGTAAAGGTCACTGGAAAGGTGTTATTACCATTCCCGTTTGTACTGTTGATGCCGAGATGGCATGGTTGTTCTCGGTAACTCTTCAAGGGCTTGAAACAGAGCGCTTAGTTTTTAACATTAAATCAAAACACTGACATAAACCTATGAAATTAAAATTATTAATACCGATATTGTTGTTAGCTATTTTATTTGCGGGTGTTTGGAGTGGGCTAGAGATTTACAATAGCGACGACCAGGATCCGTCAAAGCTAAAAGCTGCTTTTTTAACGGGCGGCGACTTTAAAATGACTGGAGGGGAAACTAAATTTGAACTTTCAGACGTGAAGGGGAAAGTGGTTTTACTTTACTTTGGTTTTACGTCTTGCCCTGATGTATGCCCAACAGGGTTATCGGTGATTAAATCTGCATTGCGAAAACTTGGCGATCAAGCAGATGATATTAACGTCCTGTTTATTACGTTGGACCCTGAGCGGGACACTGAACAGCGCTTAAATGAATATCTTCCATTTTTTGATGCCAGAATAATAGGGTTGAATGGTACAGCTTCTGAATTAGCAGCGGTGGCCAAACAGTATGGTGTCTATTATAAAAAAGTGAATTCTGAAGAGTCTTCTACGGGTTATACCGTTGATCATTCGGCCAACTTTTTCGTGATAGACCAAGACGGCGTATTAACTTATGTTTTAGATCACAATGTTAGCAGTAAAACGTTGGCAGAAATGATCCGTAAAGTGCATTAACCTCATTCCTACAGTCATACTGTGCGTTACTCCCTGTTATTTGATATTTTATCCGTGTAACATTATTTCACATTTGTCATGTGATCGTTTATTGGCGCTCTAGAGCCGTTGATATACGTTTAATTGCAAATATTGCGTAGTTTATTTTGAATTAAGTTGTCATTTGTACGTTGTCATTGTGAGGTTGCGGTAATGGATTATACGGAGAGTCTTAGAGGGGTTCTTGTTAGAAAAATCAATAAAGCCGAAAGAGATCTTCAGCAGCTAAAACTCGATTATTGCCGGTTTGTATATGGTATATCGCACCGCTCTAAAGTTGCTTGTGACGAGTCTGTTTATTTAGTTAAGGCTGTTGACCTTGATTCTATGGTTCGCAATGAAGAGGGAGAGTGGAGTAAGCCGCAGGTGTCAGGTGTTCTACTGGATAGTGATTTCAACCCTGTCGGGGGTGGTGTTATTCAGATAGGTAAGCGATGGGATTTAGTCGCATAGCGCTTATTCATATCTAGAATTAAATTGGAAAAGGGTTTTAATCAAACCCTTTTTTATTGCCTGTATTTTTTGGCGGCTAGCACTGAATAGCTAAAACTAGCAATACCGCTCAATGGATTAAGCAACAAATCCAAGTGAGTTCAAGTTGTTTAAAAGTGAGTGCTCTTCGGGGATAAACTTTTTTGATAACCACGTTCTTGCTGCATCTATACCCGCTGTGTACGCATTCTTTTCTACGGCTTGCTCGTCTGAGTGGTAGAGGTTTGAGATAAATCTATCTGCAAGCTCTTCGCTGTAACTAAGGTTCTTAGTGAGCAAATATCTCATCACGTCATCTTTATCGGTGCCTGTACAATCAAAATGCTCGGTTATTGCGTTTGCTGCACCCAGTAAGTAATAGCTAATCCCGCTGCCAATCCATTCTTGAGCTGGTGATAGAGGGTTGATACCGTTGCGCTTTATTTCAAATAATTGAATGCCTGTAAATATCTGAGAACTGGTAATGCTTTCAACTCTGGAGTTACGGCGATGTAGGTTTTGGTTGGCACTTAGGGGGTGGTTGATAGCATTTAACTTTAACTTAGGGCTGGTTGGCTCTACAGTGTTGTCGGATACTGCTATCTGTTGGTTGTTAAATAGTGTAGCGACCTGATAGGCTAAATAGGCTAGAAGACCCAAGAGCGTCAGCTCTGATGCGTGAATCAATAATGAAATCATTTCCATGTTATCCATACTGCTAGTGATTGTGAGACTATTATACCAAATGTTTCAAAATGTAACGTGATGCTTTCGGCAAGAAGTATGACTTACTGTTCACAAAAAAATAACAATAGCCTATGCTGACTTAAGTTGCTCTGCTGTAAAAAAACGATAGAGGTCTTCAAAGGTGAGGGGTTTGCTAAAGTAGTAGCCTTGAGCGTAATCACATTTATTAATAACCAGAAAGTCACGTTGATCTATATTCTCGACCCCTTCTGCAATCACCTTTAAGTTAAGTTTATGCGCAATGGCTATAATGGCGGAGGTGATTTCCATATCATTAAGGTCTTCAGGGATATCTCTTACGAATTCTCGATCAACCTTTAGTATGTCAACGGGCAACCTTTTCAAATAACTCAATGAGGAATACCCTGAACCAAAATCATCTATCGTGATGGTCGAACCTGTCGATTTAATTCGGTTTAGCTGCTCGATAACCTTATCGATGTTGTTCATTAGCATGCTTTCGGTGACTTCAATTTCTAGGTACTTTGGATTAAGGTCTGTTTCTTCAATGACATCAGCAATGACTTGCTCTAAATTTGGATCAGAAAACTGTCTTGATGATAAGTTTACGGCAACCTTAATGCTTTGGCCGGTGAGTTGTTGCAGCATTTGAGTTTGCATGCATGCGTTCTTTAATACCCATTCACCAATTTGAACAATTAGCCCTGTTTCTTCGGCAATACTTATAAATTCATCAGGAGCAACCAATCCTCGTTCAGGGTGATTCCATCGAATCAGCGCTTCAATGCTTGATATTGAGCCTGTTTTGAGACAAACCTGAGGTTGATAGACTAATGAGAATTCATCCATCTGTAGCGCGTGGCGAAGCTCTTGTTCAATATGAAGTAACTTAAGCGCTTTGGTATTGAGTTCTTCTGTAAAGAAATAGTAGCAGTCTCTACCTCGCTCTTTCGCTTGATATAAGGCCAGGTCGGCATTCTTCATTAATGAATCGACTTCTTGGCTATCGTTAGGTGTGAGTGTGATACCGATACTCGTTGATATAATCACCTCATGCTTACCCAGCATTATCGGTTCTTTAAGCTCTTTTAAGATTTGGTTAGCGATATGACTGATCGATTGGATATCATTGATATCATTTAATAATATTGTGAACTCATCTCCGCCCAAGCGAGCAACAGTATCTTGGGCTCTTACGCAAGATTTTAGTCGTTCAGCAACGATAAGCAGAAGCTCATCGCCCGCGTCGTGTCCAAGGGTATCGTTGATACGTTTAAATTGGTCGAGATCTAGAAATAATAATGCTGCTATATTTTGGCGTCGCTGAGAAGCCGCAATAGATTGCCCCATTCGATCTATAAAGAGGCGTCGATTTGCAAGTCCTGTTAATACATCGAATAATGCCAGTTGCTTCATTGCACTACTGGCTTCTTTAAGCTCTGTTATATCGATGCCCGATACTATGTAATTGGATATCTCGTTATTTTTATCGTAAACGGCCGAGATGGTTGTCGTACACCAAAAATGAGAGCCATCTTTTTTGTGGCTGAGCAGGTCACCTTTCCAATTATCTTTGAGACAATTCATATCCCAAGTGGGTACTTCTTCACCGTTGGGGAATTGGGTTAATCCAATAAGATCAATCGACCGGCCAATAGTATCGCTTTGCTCGTAGCCTGTTAGCTCACAGAACTTATCATTAATGTATTCGATAATCCCTTTGGTGTCGGTAATAGCGATTGATGCGCCACTATTTGTCACGGCGCTGCTTAATTTTACAAGTGAGAGTTCTGATTCTTCTCTTTGAGCGATGGTTTGTTGAAGTGTTAGATTAAGACGTATTAATACCAAGCAAATAACGCCAAACAATACGGCTATAAAGGCTGAAGCGACAAGCTTAAAACCTATCGTATTATCTCCCGCAATTAGGCCTGAGCCGGTCAAGCTCACAACAGCAACTGAAAGGGAGATTAAAGCTCCAGAAACAGCAAATTGTTTGATTAAGCGTTTTAGCACTAATCGAGTACCTATTAACAAAAGGGCTCTACTTGGTCACAAATAATATACCCGTGAATCAGTTGAGAGAGTCTATAAATAGTAATTCACAGGGTATTAAAGCGTTGTAACAGAATGGTAGCTTTATGTGGTTGAAACGTTACTGATGAGCTGGTCGTGTTACAAAACGCTGTATGAGAGTGCCATTGTAAAGGGGTTTTTACATTGATATACATGTTGGAAAATGTGTTATAGATTTTACATTTCATTTAAAAAGTTAGACGGGGAGTAGGCATAAAAAATGCCACCTTAAAGGTGGCATTTTAATATTGTTACTGCAGACAATTTAACTCTGTCATGCATAGGTCGTTATGGTTTATTTGCATCTGTTTTTTTGGAGGCAGGTTTTGTTGCAGCAGACTTTTGAGCGGCTGGTTTTTTAGCTGCAGGCTTTTTGGCTGCGGGTTTCTTAGCCGTTGTTTTCTTGGCTGCAGGCTTTTTGGCTGCAGGTTTAGCTGTAGTCGTTTTGGCAGTGGCTGGTTTTTTAGTCGCCGTCGTTTTTTTTGCTGCAGGTTTCTTAGCAGCAGTTTTTTGGGGGGGGGCTTTCTTTGCGGCGGGTTTTTTTTCTGCAGCTTTGGTTGTTGATTTAGCCGGTGTTTTTTTGGTTGTGGTCGTCGTTGAAGCTGTTTTGTTTTTGGTGGCTGCTTTGGTCGGTTTGTTATCTGCTTTTGCGTTAACGCCAAGCTTCTCTAAAATATTATTTTGAAGTTCAGTAAACTCTTCTACTCTTCGATCGAACTCGCTATGAAAACGTTTTAGTTCGCGTTCTCTGACTGCGTCCATGTCTTCCATTAGTTTCTTAATGGGGTCTTGAATTTGTCCTTGAAGAGTATCAAATTGTTTTTGGGCATCACTCACTAACTTGTCGAAGTGAGAAGACGTTTTTTCGAACTCTTGATTAATGCGGTTAATGATTTTGTCGATGCCTAACTTATCGTTTTTTGCCATCCTAGTATTCTCCCATTAAGAAAAGTAGCAAGTCATTACAGTTTAACACTAATTTAAATTGACGCATGATTAAGCATTAAAATTGTTAACTTGTATCAAGTTAGGGGAGGTTTTTACTAGAAATTAAAGGGCCGCTTGAGAAAGAACGAGAACTTTATTGCTTATTTTTATTTTTTTATTAACCAATTCGACCATGCGGTTTATAGGTGAATCAATTACAGTGGCGCCTTTTGCGGCGTCGCTATTAAGTTCTAGCTCATAGAAGAAGCAGCTACACTCTTTTTTCTGTTTTTTTACCGTTACCGTTAATGAATCAATAACGAGGTCGGTAGGCTCTAAACTTAGGCTTAAAGAAATAGTAATTTTGCTATCCAGCGCAAACAGTTCGTCTGTTTTGATGATGCAATGGGTGTTGTTTAGGGAGAAGGTTTTAACATCAACCCACTCGCTTTTTAAAAAACCACGGCGAACTTTAACACGAATTGTTAGGTCGGGTATTTGAGCGTTTAGCTGAGTCGTATCCCAAATCGCTGTCAAAATTTATTGTTCCTTCAAATGTTGTTCGCTGTTTAAAATGCCTGATCAAATTCTAAGCTTTGTTATAAAAATTGCAAGTATTTCATTAGATTGTTGCGGATTCTTAATGCAATTTTTAGTTATTAGTAATGTTGTCAGTTTAGCGTTAAATTGCTTCTATAAGGGTTTCTTCTTGTTTAATTTGGTATCTTTTTGCGTATGAATCTACGGCACTGGGTGTGTTTATAGTGTGCTGAATTTGGTTTTAATGTTAATTCTCTAAATGTTTGTTAAGGTTATGATATTTATGATTAAATATTGTTATGGTGTGTCTTTTTAACGTTGTTTAATCATCATAATTTAAATAAACCGTCTATCTCTGGCATTTAAATACGAACAATTCATAATAGTGGTATAACTTTATTGGGGGTACAACATGACACATAATTTAACGCCACTTGTGATTTATCACGGTACAGGTTGTTTAGATGGTTTTGGGAGCGCTTACGCCGCGTATAGCTATTTTAAAAAGCAGAAGGGTGTTGATGCTGAATATGTTGGTGCAGGCCATGGCGATACTCTAAATGCAGACGTCAAAGGTCGAGATGTTTATATTGTAGATTTTTCATATAAACGGGATATCTTAAGCGTTATTTGTGAGCAAGCAAATAAGGTCGTCATACTTGATCATCATATTAGTGCGCAAAAAGACTTAGATGGGCTTGATGAACAATATAGCAATTTAACCGTTGTGTTCGATATGGGCCGTTCTGGGGCTGTCATTACGTGGGAGTACTTTCATGAAGAACCCGTTCCACCGTTATTAGCGCATATCCAAGATAGAGATTTGTGGCAATTCCGCATTCCTGATAGCAAACATGTTAATGCTGCACTGATGTCTTATCCTTACGAATTTGAACTTTGGGATGAGTTTACTCAAAGCCCAGATCACTTAAATACACTGATTATTGAAGGGCGAGCGATTAATCGTTTTAGAAATAAGATGATTGAGAACTATAAGAAAAAAGCCGTATTTGGAAAAATTGCGGGCTATACCGTGCCTATCGTAAGTTGCCCAAATGTAATCACGAGTGAACTGCTAGGGGAGTTAGCAGCAGGTCATCCATTTGCCGCCAGTTATAGTGACAAAGTCGATAAGAGAGGGTGGTCGCTACGATCAACCAAAGAAGGGCTTAATGTGGCTGATATTGCTGCAGCATTCGGTGGGGGTGGTCATCCGAACGCCGCAGGGTTTGCTACCGCGATCACAGAGCAAGTATTTGTAGTGATACCTGAAAAGTAACGCTATCGTCTACTTGGCTTTTTGTTCACTTTCGGTTTTGATCTTTTACGGCTATAGGGGCTGCTGTTTGTATTGGCAGCACCTTTAGTGCGAGAGTCAGAGGTTTCTCTTGGTGGTAAGCCAGTGTGTTGCGTTAGTATTTCGCCTTGCTTAGGTTGTCTCGCTCTGCTTTGACCGGGCTTGGCGCCTAATTTTGAACCTGTGTTTCTTTTTGCATTGTCCGCTCGATTTCTTCCAGCATACGGCTTTGCACTGTCTCTTGGTTGAGTTGCAGGCACTAAGTGTTTTTCGCCATTTCCGATAAGGTGCGATTTGCCCATTCGGGTAAGTGCTTCTCTTAAAATCGGCCAGTTAGCAGGGTCATGATAACGTAAGAACGCTTTATGAAGTTTACGTTGTCTAGCACCTTTAGGAACGTTCATCGCCTTTGACTTGTAATCTAAGCGATGTAGTGGGTCACGACCTGTGTGGTACATAGTGGTCGCATTGGCCATTGGTGAAGGGTAAAAGTTTTGCACTTGATCTGCTTTAAATCCATTTGATTTAAGCCAGATAGCCAAGTTCATCATGTCTTCATCGGTCGTGCCTGGGTGTGCTGAAATAAAGTATGGAATCAAAAACTGCTGCTTGCCTGCTTCTTTAGAAAACTTGTCAAACAACTCTTTAAAGCGATTGTAAGTGCCCATGCCGGGCTTCATCATTTTAGAGAGCGGCGCGTCTTCGGTATGTTCAGGTGCGATTTTTAAATACCCACCTACATGGTGAGTCACTAGCTCTTTAATGTACTCAGGGTCTTCAACCGCAAGGTCATAGCGTAAACCAGAGGCGACCATAATGCGTTTGATGCCTTTAATTTTGCGTGCACGTCGATACAGCTGGGTAGTCGGTGAGTGGTCAGTAATAAGGTTGGAGCAGATCGTTGGGTACACACAACTTAACCGCCTGCATCCTGCCTGAATTTCATCACTTTTACAGGCAAGTTGATACATGTTAGCCGTTGGACCACCTAAGTCTGAGATCGTACCTGTAAAGCCTGGCGTTGTATCGCGAATGGCTTCTATTTCTCTCACAATCGAGTCTTCAGAGCGGTTTTGAATGATGCGGCCTTCATGTTCTGTAATAGAACAGAATGAGCAACCACCAAAACAACCACGCATTATATTGACTGAGAAACGAATCATGTCATAAGCAGGAATTATTGCATCACCATAGCTTGGATGAGGCACTCGCTTAAATGCTTGCTCAAATACGTTATCAAGCTCATCGGTAGATAATGGTATAGGGGGCGGATTAAGCCATACAAAGCGCTCACCATGGGGTTGTACAAGTGTGAATGCATTTGATGGGTTGGTTTCTAGGTGCAATACGCGAGAGGTGTGAGCGTACAGCACGGGGTCTTTACTTACTTTTTCAAAGGAGGGTAGTTTAATGTAGGTTTTCTTTGTCCCTTCAGGCGCTAAAATTCTAACAACGCTTGTGTGTTTATCCTCTGAGGTGCTGTCGTTGGTATCTTCTTCGCCTGTACTGCAAGATGGTGCACCATCACTATAACCGGGAACGTTATAGGGGTTATCTTTAACGAATGCTTTGCCAGGTTTGTCTACGCGTGTGGAGTCTTTTTCTTCCCAGTCAGTAGGTAGCGAAGATAGCATTACTGCCGTACCGCGAACATTTGTGATGCTTTTTATATCTTCGCCGTTTGCAATGCGGTGGCTCACTTCTACTAGTGCTCTTTCAGCGTTGCCGTAAAATAGTAAGTCTGCTTTTGAATGTTGTAAAACAGAACGACGCACTTTGTCTGACCAATAATCATAATGCGCTATGCGTCGTAGGCTTGCTTCAATGCCACCAATAAGCACAGGTCTGTCTTTATAGGCTTCTTTACATCGCTGAGTATAAACAATGACCGCACGGTCAGGTCTTTTGCCGCCCTCGTTGTTAGGGGTGTAGGCATCATCATGTCGAATTTTAAGGTCAGAGGTGTAGCGGTTGATCATTGAGTCCATATTGCCTGCTGAAACGGCAAAATACAGATTAGGCTTACCCAACTTCATAAACTCATCTTTGCTTGACCAGTCTGGTTGGGCAATGATGCCGACCCTAAAACCTTGTGCCTCAAGTAAGCGGCCAACAACAGCCATACCAAAACTAGGGTGATCGACGTAAGCGTCACCGCTAATAATGATAATGTCGCAACTATCCCAGCCGAGTTCATCCATTTCAGCACGAGACATCGGTAAAAAAGGCGCCGTTCCATAACACTCAGCCCAGTATTTGGGATAAGAAAATAGTGACTTTGATGCATGCATAATGAGGGATAACCTGAAATAGTAAGAGTTGAGCAAAAAAATCTATTTTACCTGATCAATCTATTTCTGACTAATTTAGTGGGGGATTATTCAAAGCCTTTTACTTTAAATGCGAGCGATAGCCATTATAACGCTTATTGCTGCGAAGCAAACTGACTTTTAAACTACTGAATTTGTAGTATGTTTGATTAACCTCACATTTCTCTCGGAAGATGGTGGGGAATAAGGGGGCGATACATTACACTGGCGCGACTGACGTATGCTTTATGAATCAATAAGAATAGGATGTAAAAATAAAAATGAAAGATAAGTATTGGTTGATGGGGCCCGTATATGACGCACTTAGCTTTGTATTTGCTGGTAATTCAATTTTAAGGTGTAAATGCTCAATGCTAACGCCCGAAAATTTAAAACCGGGTGATAAGGTGTTATTTGCAGGTATTGGTCATGGCAAAGAAGCTATCTATGCTGCAGAGCAAGGCGCAGATGTGACTGTTGTTGATTTATCTAAGGCCATGTTAGATAAATTTAAACAAGGGCTAGATAAAACCAACAAAGACCTCAAAATCAATATCGTCCATAGCGATATCATGAAAGTAGAAGCGTTTGGCAAATACGACATGGTCGTGGCCAATTTCTTTCTGAATGTCTTTGATGAATCATTTATGGCAGAGGTGCTAAGCCACCTGATAAAACTCGGTAAAGAAGATGCATTCATCGTAGTGGGTGATTTTGCCATTCCAGAAGGTAACGTTCTCGCTCGTTTTGCTAAGCGCATGTATTGGTATCTTGCTATTGGAATATTTTGGATTACCACCGGAGCAGCCCTTCACCCTGTGTATGACTACCGGGGGCATATGACGCGGCAGGGGCTTAATGTTATCGATAAAAAGCACAGTACTGTGTTAGGTATCAATGCTTATACGGCTTTTTTAGGGAAGAAAACCCCTTCTAGTTAATTTCAGATCATCATTATGGATAATGCAATTGGTGCTATTCTTATTAGATGTGCACCTCTTTAATAAAAGGATGTTAATTATGTTAAGGCAATTCGTTCACTCCGTTAGTGTTATTACATTAATGGCTATTAGTATTGTGGGTAGAGCCGACTCAACTACATCTGAGCAGTTTATTAAAGCGCTAACTGAGCGTTTGGAAATAACGCTTACAGAAGCTAAAAACAATAAGCAGCTCTCTAATATTGAGTATATCGACGAACTTATTGATCAAGAGATTCTTCCTCAGTTGAACCTTGAGGTCCTTTCTAAAAGAATCTACAGAGAGCATTGGAAAGAGATTGTTGATAAGAACAAAAAACAAGAAGCGATTAATGCCGTTGTGCTATCGCTTAAGCGGACCTATCGGTTGGCGGTGAGTTCTTATGACGGACAAAAAATAGAAATTGTAGAGAGCAAAAGTCTAAAGTCTTATGACATCGTTAGGATTAAAATAGCGACGGATGGAGACAAAGATCATATGATCGACTTTGCCCTTCGTCAATTTGATAGCGCTTGGAAGGTATTCGATTTTTCTGTTGATGGCATCGGTATTAGTAAAACGCTTTACGGTTCTATTAGCCAGCAGATTCAAAGTGATGGGTTAGAGAAAACACTTGAGGCATTGGCCCAATCTGGCCGCGCTAACACAGATTCTTAATCGTTCACCCTGAATACACGTAGCTAATTAAATGAACAGATTTATTTTTCCAGTATTAGGTAAGCTTTATCAGTTTCCTAAAATAGTGCTGTTAGGGCTTACCTTAATCGTGTTGATATTATCAACGCAATATCATCGATTACATCTAGATGCTTCGGCCGACTCATTGGTGCTAGAGGGAGATAGGGCACTAGACGTTTATCGTGATATTAATAAACGGTATGGTTCAGAAGACTTTTTAGTTATCACATTTAGTCCTAAGGAGCCGCTATTTTCAAATGCTGCTCTCGCGACGCTGCAATCATTAAAAGAAGAACTGCAAGCACTACAGCAAGTGTCGAGTGTAGTGACTATTCTAGACGTGCCCTTGTTGTATAGCCCTCCCGTAAAGCTCAGTGAGTTGTCAGAGGGGATACGCTATCTGTCTAATGACGCAACCGATAGGGCGCTAGCAAGAGCAGAATTTACGAATAGTCCGTTATATTCTCAGCTATTAACGAGCGAAAATTTCGATACAACGGCTATTCAAGTCAACCTAAAGCGCGATGATACGTTTTTCAAACTTCTGTATGAGCGAGATCAATTACGAGATAAACAAACGGTTGAAGGGCTAACCCCTAGTGAGCAGCAAGCATTAGAATCTGCAGAGCAAGCCTATAGTGATTATTTGGTTGAAAGTAATAACCGCCAAGACGTGTTAGTCGAAAATGTCCGCAATATATTAGACGGATATAGAGATCGTGGGACGCTATACCTAGGCGGTGTTCCAATGATCGCATCAGACATGATCGATTTTATCAAAAACGACATTGTCGTATTTGGTATTGGTATTATCGTGTTTATTGTTTTGTTATTGGCCGTTATTTTTAGGCGTATCGTCTGGGTATTGCTGCCCCTGTTTACATGCTTGATGGCTGTGGCTGTTATGTTGGGCGTTATATCAATGCTTGACTGGAAGTTGACAGTGATTTCATCAAACTTCGTTGCATTATTGATGATTATCACACTATCTATCACTATTCACCTCGCTGTTAGATTTCGCGAACTCAGTACCGATTACACTCAATCATCGCCGTTTGAATTGGTGATGAATACCGTTCGTTATATGTTACGGCCTTGTTTATATACTGCTGTGACGACCATCGTTGCGTTTGCCTCGCTTGTGGTAAGCGGTATCAGGCCTGTTATTGATTTCGGGTGGATGATGACAATAGGTGTTACCGGTGCATTTGTCGTGACATTTTTGGTCATTCCTGCTGGCTTGATGCTAGTACCGCTTAAGCGTAGTAAGGCTATTAAGGTAAGCAGTCAGTCGCCCGCGTTTACATTGTTTTTTGCAAAAGTCGCAGATAAATACAGTGCCTGGGTGTGGTTACTTAGTTTTATTTTGTTAGCGGTTAGTATCATAGGTGTTAGCCAGCTAAAAGTTGAGAATCGCTTTATTGATTACTTTGATGAAAATACCGAAATATATCAGGGTATGGAGGTCATTGATCAAAAATTAGGTGGTACGATACCGCTTGATATTATTATCAGAGTGAACTCTCAGTCAAAAGAGGTTGCTCAGTTAGATCGGCCGTTGTCAGACGTAAACAACGATAACAATAAAGTTGAAACAGATACGTTTGAAGACATTTCTTTTGATGTGTTTGATGCAGGTTTAGAGGACCCGTTTGGCGATAAGCCCAGCACCACTTTCGGTTACTGGTTTACGCGTCATGGGTTAACTAAAATCGAGCAACTTCACCATCATGTAGATCAGCTTGAAGAAACCGGTAAGGTCATTTCTTTAGCATCGTTATATCAGGTTATGAAAGATGTGACTGGTGCAGATATTGATGATTTTCAATTGGCGCTGATTGGTCAAAACCTAACAGATGACATTAAGCGTGCCTTGGTTAACCCTTACATTTCAAAAGATGGGAATGAAGCAAGAATCACGGTTCGGGTTAAAGAAACCAGTTATCAACTTAACCGTAATATATTGTTAGAGCAGCTAGAAGAGTACCTTCAAGATGAAATGGGATTAAGTAGAAGCGAATATGAGCTAACCGGTATGCTGGTGCTTTATAACAATATGCTTCAAAGTCTATTTAGCTCTCAAATAGTCACGCTGGGTGCTGTTTTTTTTGCTATCACATTAATGTTTACGCTGTTATTTAGGTCATTATTTATGGCTCTCATTGCTATTACTCCCAACTTATTGGCTGCAGGTATGGTGCTAGGGGGGATGGGAGTATTAGGGATTCCATTAGATATGATGACAATAACCGTTGCGGCCATAACCGTCGGTATTGGTGTTGATGATACTATCCATTACATCCACCGGTTTAAAGATGAGTTTGCAAAAGATCAAAATTACGTAGCCACGATGTACCGGTGTCACGGTAGTATCGGTCGGGCGATGTTTTATACTTCTGTGATTATTATTATCGGGTTTTCTATACTCACGCTGTCTAACTTTACGCCAACTATATACTTCGGCTTATTAACGGGCTTTGCAATGTTCTCAGCGCTGCTGGGTTCATTAGTGCTATTGCCTCGGTTAATATTAACGCTAAAGCCGTTAGGTAAAGGTGTGCAATAAACTAAGTTAGTCACTTTATTTAAGTAGATGTTAAATTTAAACGCGTTGTTTCAGGAGATTTGAATGAGCCATAAATCGTTTGACTGGGGTGACCCTTTAAATATTGAAAGCACATTGACTGACGAAGAGCGGATGATAAGAGATACTGTTCATGAGTACGCACAAGAAAAGTTAATGACAAGAGTTCTGCTTGCTAATCGAGAAGAACGCTTTGATCGAGAGATCATGACCGAACTCGGTGAGTTAGGGTTATTAGGCGCAACGTTACCCGAAAAATACGGTTGTGCGGGTGTTAACTATGTTAGCTACGGACTCATTGCGAGAGAAGTTGAGCGTGTCGATAGTGGATATCGGTCTGCCATGAGTGTGCAATCATCGTTAGTCATGCATCCGATTTATGCCTATGGAACAGAGCAACAACGAAATAAATATTTACCTAAGTTAGCAAGCGGTGAATGGGTAGGGTGCTTTGGATTAACTGAGCCTGACGCTGGTTCAGACCCCGGCAGCATGCTAACCAAAGCGACAAAAGTTAAGGGTGGGTATCGGCTTTCTGGTGCGAAAATATGGATAACAAATTCGCCTATCGCAGATGTGCTCGTTGTTTGGGCTAAGTTAGAAGGTGTTATTAAAGGCTTTGTCTTAGAACGAGGAATGGAAGGACTTAGTACCCCCAAGATAGAAGGTAAGTTCTCATTACGTGCCTCTGTTACAGGTGAGATTGTGATGGATAATGTGTTCGTTCAAGAGGCGCATATTCTACCCAACATAGAAGGCTTAAAGGGCCCATTTGGGTGCTTAAACAAAGCACGCTATGGGATAGCTTGGGGAGCATTAGGGGCCGCTGAATTTTGTTGGCATGCTGCAAGGCAGTATGCGTTAGATCGACATCAGTTTAACCGCCCATTAGCGGCCACCCAATTAATTCAAAAAAAGCTAGCAGATATGCAAACCGAGATAAGTATCGGGTTAATGAGCTGTTTGCAGGCTGGGCGTTTAATGGATTTAGACAAGCTGCCGCCGGAAACCATTTCTTTAATTAAGCGGAATTCTTGCGGTAAAGCATTGGATATAGCAAGAGCTGCTAGAGACATTCATGGCGGGAACGGTATATCCGATGAGTATCATGTTATTAGGCATGTGATGAATCTAGAAGCGGTTAATACCTACGAAGGGACTCATGACGTACATGCACTTATACTCGGGCGAGCACAAACAGGCATTCAGGCGTTTTTTTAGGACGCAAGTGGTTGAGTGAGCGTTAGATTAGCCCTGTATAGATTAATGAAAGCAGGCTCTTTAAAAGAGCCTGTCCTAGCACTGATACAAACACAGACGTTCGTCATCTTATTAACTTTGATTGCGTCGATATTCTAATTTATTTTCTATAAACACAATCTCTGAACGACCTGCAAGCCAATCTCGGTCGTAGGGCGATATTAGGTATATGGCAAACACGAATAAATAGAAAATGCCAAACATATAAGAATACGATAAAGTCGCAACGCCTATAAATAACACACTACCTAGCTGTAAGTAGGTTTGTAGTTCGGTAAGGTTTTCACTTTTAGTGGTTTGTTTTAACCCTGTAAATAAAAGATAGAGTTTAGTGCTGACAAAAACGGTTAAGGTAAACACAATAAACAATACTATATTGTGTGTGTTTAGCCCGTTTATAAGAAAGTTAGCCAAAGAAAATAATAACGACACCTGTACCAAGCGGATAGGTGTTTTGTCACTTAAGTCCATTTTAAATCCCCTGTAATTTAAGTCGCCTATTGTTATCACTCCCTTAATGTAGTCCAAAAAAACAAGATTAGGGAGTTAAAAAATAGTAATACATCTAACTCATTCAAGCGCCGTTAAAGTTTAAAAATTGGTATAATTATTGATCTCTACGCCTAATATGTTGTTTATGGCTGTGTTTATTTATACTTACGGCTAGAAACACGCAATTTCATTAAAAGGAACCGTTTTGAACTGGTCAATTGAAAACTTATCCGATAAGCAGGTACTTCACTCAACTATATGTGAAAAAACCACAGAAGAGGGGGTTAAATTGTCTGCTTTAGCTGTGGCAGATTATGCATTGGCAATGCTAGGTGACAGTATTGAAGATGATGCAATGTATTGTTTATTTGATTGGGATGAAGCAGATGCCAAACTACGCATCTTAGTGACTGACCATCGCAAGGAAAATGATGGTAAAAATGTTGTAGATGTTCAGTTTACAGGCTTAGAGCAAGCTGATTTTGATGACAAAACAGAAACGCTAAAATTTTGGTTACGGGACCATCTCACGACCAGTGCAGATTATTTAAGATATTCGTTAGTAGCAGGCTTTACTCGAAACGGGCGTGAAACAGTAGAGTTGATGTAACTCGCGTCAAGATTAAAACTGCATACTCGCAATTCACGCATTAGCGTGAATTGCTCGAAGGATAATGCTAGCTAGGCATAGTCATAAGGGCCGCCAACCGATAATGCTTTTTGATAAGCCGGTCTAGCATGCACACGCTTAACATAAGCAACGATATTAGGGTAACCGCTATCTGCCACGCCTGATGCCACACAAGCCTCTAGCGGGAAGCTCATTTGCATGTCTGCACCGGTAAGCTTGTCACCCGCAAACCATTCATGATCGGCCAGATAATGCTCAATAAACGCTAAATTACCTTTGATGTTAGGCCCAACAAACGACTTCATTACTTTTTGAGCGATTGATTTAGCAATCGGCTTCGCAAAAAAAGGCATTGGACTTGTACGCACCTTATCAAACACTAACTTCAATAATAACGGCGGCATTAAAGAGCCCTCAGCAAAGTGCAGCCAGAATACATAATCCCGATGCGCGGCGGACGCGGTATCGACGGTAAACTGTCCGTTACCGTACTTACCGATTAAATATTCAATAATGGCCCCGCTTTCTGCAACGGTAATATCATCATCAGTAATGACAGGTGATTTGCCTAATGGGTGAACGGCTTTAAGGCTTTCAGGGGCTAAGCTGGTCTTTTTGTCCCTTTCATATCGCTTAACTTCGTAAGGAACCCCAAGCTCTTCTAAAGTCCAAAGTATTCGCTGCGAGCGTGAGTTTTCTAAATGATGAACGACAACCATAGGAAGCTTCCTTTGCGGTATTTATATGTATGTTGAACGAGTGTACCGTTATTTTACTAATCATTCGAATTCATTGATTTAATCATAATCTATTAGTTAAATTTATAGTGTAAATACGTATAAAACCATCGTTAAAAATTAGGTAAATTAAGTTAAAGGAAAATTGATCGCACCTTCATTTTTTCGTTGACTCAATGATAAACAGTACTATACTGTGTAGATATACAGTATTAATTAATAACAGAGGAAAGTTATATGAACATCTCAATGAGCGGTGATACTATTTGTGTAAGAATGCCCGTTAATCAGCAGGTTATGGCTTTTTATTATAAACGAGTCGGAAGTGAGTGGGTTAAATATAAGCGTGAAGCTATTTTAACTGTACATTAATCTACTGGCTATATTGAGTATGAGTGCTATTAATCAGGAGTACTATTAATCAGGAGCACTAATGAGTAACGAAAAACAGTTGATAGAGACATTTTACAGTGCCTTTAAAAAGCGTGATTATCAAATTATGGCGAGTTGTTATCACCCAGATGCTACGTTTAAAGATGAAGTATTTCAGTTAAAAGGCCGCGATATAGCCGCTATGTGGCAAATGCTTTGTGAGCGCGGTGCAGATATGGAGATGACGTTCTCGGTCACAGAAAAAGACGGAAAGGTAAACGCTCATTGGGAACCTCGCTATACGTTTAGCCAAACAGGTAGAAACGTCCACAATATTGTTGATGCAGATTTTGAGTTTAAAGGCGGAAAGATTATAAAGCATGTCGATCACTTTAGCTTTTGGCGTTGGAGTCGTCAGGCTTTGGGTATTTCAGGGTTATTGCTAGGCTGGAGTAGCTTACTGCAAAATAAAGTGGCGACAGTGGCTAATAAATCTCTACAACGCTTTAATGATAACAATCTGAGCAGGGTTTAGGTGTTTGTGTTTTAACTCATATCTTTGATGATTTGATTCTCAATCACAAAAATACGATCTTGCCCCCATACGGCTGTGTTTTTGTGCTGAAAACTAGGAACACCCCAAAGACCTAAGTTATACATATCCTTTAAGTTTTGCTCGGCCCACAATCTCCAACTGTCTCCTGCTAGCAGTGATTTGGCTGTATTCCAATCAAGTCCGCAAGAGGTTACTATTTTCTTAAGTCCTTTGTCGGTTTCAGATCGAATGCCTTGCGCGTTAACGGCACGGGCATAGGCAAGTAAATACTCAACACCTTTCCCCTCGCTTTCAGCATAATCAAAAAGGGCGTAGCAACGCTCTACACCAGCACCCAGAGGGTCAGCTACAAAACCATAATTGATACCGTATTTATTCGCTTCTCTTTTTGTATCGTGAAAAATATACATCTTTTTGGCATCGGGAACCGCTAGGCCACGCATGACCATTGGTAGTACGGGTTTAACGATGAGCGCTATATCATAGTATTTTGCTAATCTAACCGCTCGCTCTAACCCAAGGTGTGAATATGGGCTTCTGATCGAAAAAAACAGTGTAAGCGGGGAGGGGTGAACGGTTGCATTGGTTGTCGCTAGGGGGAATGTATTGCAGGCATTAACGTGTGTACGATTATAATAAATGGAGGGTTTTGCTAGCGTAGAAAGGCCTAGTTTATTTGCTCGGCGCTCTAAATGCTCGAGTCGATCTATCCCCCAATACCATTCACCTGCATAATGGATCATCCCCGCCATGTAATGACCTAATTTTTTTAGTCGGGTCTCGTTTCGAGCGAGGTTGTTATGTACTGTGTCGTCTGATGTATTGTCATAGTTAAAATGTGTATCTCTTGAATGCCAGTAATTGTCAAAAATAGCATTAAAATTTCTTAAAACATTACTTGATGATTCGGCTATAATAAGCTGATTAGTATATAAAATTGTTTTATTAATATCTTTGAGTGGTGGCTCGCTAGGAAAGCTTAACTCATAAAGCTGCGCCAAGATTCGAGCGTCTTTAAACGCATAATCTGACAACATTTCTTGCTCAGGAAACATGTCATCGTTAGTACGTAAGATGGCTCGTAGCCTTAGCGTAACCTGATATCGTTTTTCTAAATCGGGAAGGACTTGAAGAAGCAGGTAACTGTAAGGGTCGTTAATATGAAGAAAAACGTCTAAAACATGCGGTTGACCTGAACTGAAGCGCTTGAGCTCAGATACGGCTCTTTTAAAGTTTAGAAGCGCATCACTTGAGATGATGCGAGCCAAGTGAGGCATTATGATGCTTTTCAATTAGTGGATCCCGTCATTAAATAACCTTTAACTTACTTTACCTATTTTCTTATAAGAAAACACTGCTACTATAGCCAGATAATTTAATGGCACTGTCTTGATTCAACACCATAAGACAGTTCGAATGTATGTTAGCTCGAAGGGTCGCGTTATGGTCGAATGGTTAGATGCCAATATTCTTTATTGGCACTGGGTAGTGTTCGGTATTTTATTAGCTGGTGCAGAGATCTTTGCTCCAAGTTTCTTTTTGTTGTGGCTCGGTGTTAGCGGTTTATTAGTGGGGTTTATTAGTTACTTCGTTAATATCTCATTTAGTACAGAAATCATCCTTTGGGGCGTTTTCTCGCTAGCGAGTTTAGTTATTTGGTTCAAACTTATTGCGCCGTTAATGAAAAATAATACCTTGTCAGGTATGAGTCGAGAGGCGTTGATAGGTCAAGAAGGCACCATCACAGAGTACAACCAAAGCGTCTCTAAAGGGCGCTTACGTTTTTCAGCACCCATTGTTGGAAATGACGAATGGGGGTTCAGGTGTGAACAGGCATTAAGTGTCGGTGACAGAGCTGTCGTCACCGATGTAAGTGGAAATGATCTGATCGTCAGAAAAAAATAGAAACGGGAGTGATTTAAATGGAAGTGATTATTGTTGCTGTTGTCGCGGTTGGCCTAGTGCTAATAACGATTGCGAAAGGTGTGCGCCTAGTCCCTCAGGGTGAGAAGTTTGTTGTTCAGCGGTTAGGTAAGTTTTACCAGACGTTAAACCCTGGCCTTAATTTTGTAATTCCGTATGTTGATACGGTTGCCTATAAAGTAACCACTAAAGATATTGTGCTAGATATACCTTCACAAGAAGTTATTACTGAAGACAACGCTGTTATTTTAGCTAATGCTGTTGCGTATATTAACATTCTAAGCCCAGAGAAAGCGGTATATGGTGTTGAGAATTATCAGATAGCGATCCAAAATCTCATTCAAACAACGCTTAGAGCGATAATTGGTGAGATGAGACTTGATGCTGCACTGTCATCACGTGACCACATTAAAACACGATTAAAAGATGGTATTTCAGACGATATTGCTGATTGGGGTATCACGTTAAAGAACGTCGAAATTCAAGATATTAACCCAAGCCAAACGATGCAAGCGTCAATGGAAGAGCAGGCTGCAGCAGAGCGTCAACGCCGAGCAGCCGTCACTCGTGCAGAAGGTGAAAAGCAGGCAACCATACTTGAAGCAGAAGGGCGTTTAGAAGCCTCTAAAAAAGACGCTGAAGCACAGATTGTCTTAGCTAAAGCATCTGGACGTTCTATTGAGTTAGTCACGCAAGCAATTAAGGAAGACGAATTACCTGTTATGTACCTATTGGGCGAGAAGTACATCGATTCAATCAAAACCTTATCAAAGTCAGATAATGCCAAAACCGTCGTCTACCCTGCAGACCTAATCGGTACAGTTAAAGGTATCATGAGCCGGGTTAAGTAGCCTTAAACGTTCGAAGGCGCAAAGTGGTTTTATAATGCTCGCACTTGAGTATATAGAACCACGCAGCGTCGTTTTAGATTATATTATTTTGAATAAACGGAATTATGAATCTTCTAGAATCTCAAACTGCTTTTATTACTACTCTTATAAAAGAGCACGCTCCGCAAGATACGTTGCAGTTAGGTTTGGGTAATCTCGACCTAACTTTATCTGTATGCCAGGCCTTAAATCAATTAGACAATGCCGCGCTAACGTTAATAACCCCAAGCCTTTCACAGCATTCAAGTTTCTTAAAAGAGATGAACAAGCTAAAAATTGGCATGCTAAGCGACCTAGTTGAACTGATTAGAACACCTGCAGATGAAGTGCTCCCAGACTTTTATTTTCAGAACAGAACTATAGATCTAGCGATCATCAACGAAAATGAAGCTTTTGATCAAGCGTTAGTCGCATTCTATTACGTCGATAAAATGCTGGTATCTAAAGGGACGGTTATTATCAATGACGCCGACTCCCCCGTAATGAAAAAGCTGTGTCGTTACCTCGTTACAGAACGTGAGTATACCCTTCAACGAACACTCGAAAGCACCAAAAAAGGCCCCGTCGTCTCGCGACTCTTGCGAAAACAGTTCAACCGAGCGCCAGAGATAATCAAAAATACCGTTAAAACGTTTATAAACTCAGAGCTATTAATAAGCGACGAAGACCTAGGGTTAGAATGCTCAATGGTCGCGCTCACCAAGCGAGCAGAAGAGGGCGAAATCGATATGGATTTTGATACCTTATTAGAGTCGATTATTAACGAATAGCTTTAACCCACTTCAGCTACGGGATATGGGACACCGATATGTTTTTTGAATAGGGTGGGGGAAGAAATCAGCTAGAGCACTTTGACGAAATTCTTGATAAGCATTTTGTGTCAAAGCCTATAGTTGGCAATATCTATCTATTATACGTTGGCTAATGTCTTGTTTGTTGATGAACAAGTCTCTTATCATTTGTTTCGTGCATATCCGTGCAGTGAAAGCAGATGGGCGCTGGGAAAACGCTTATGCGGTTAGTGAAATAGAATTGCCTGAAGCCTTTTTAGCTAAACTGGGAAGCCTCTCGTAGTAAGTGGTTGTGGCGTATAGTCCTATGCTGAGCGCCGGCACGCCGAAAAGCCGAGCGTTAAGCCCAATTCGCCATTCATACTACAATGAGTGAAAACTGTGAAAAAGAGTGTTAAATATTCAATAATAATAATCTTACTGATCGGGATAGCTGGCTTTATTTTGCCTGAGCGCGTAAGTGTGCCTGTGTTGGGTGCCACAACGAATGACTGGAACAAAGATTCATTCTGGTATGAGCCCTGGGGAAGTTCTGGCGTTCATAAGGGGATCGATATCTTTGGTAAAAAGAGCACGCCAGTTGTAAGCACTGTTGATGGTTTAGTGCTATATCAAGGAAATCTACAAAAGGGTGGTAATGTTGTTCTAGTATTGGGCCCCAAATGGAGGCTGCATTATTACGCTCACTTAGAGAGTATTGGTGTAAAGGGGTTGGCGTTTGTTAAGTCAGGTTCGACCATAGGTAGTCTAGGTGATAGCGGCAACGCCAAAGGTAAACCACCTCATTTACATTATTCAATTGTTTGCTTGCTTCCTCGGTTCTGGTCAATCGACAGGACTACTCAGGGTTACAAAAAAGCGATATTCTTAGACCCAAACCTATTGCTGGTGGGTTCATAAAAATTTTCTATGCGGTCAGATGCAGGCGTTAAAGCGTTAGTGAGTTAAAATGAGTACAAAAGAAAATACAAATATACCTCGTAAAGCATTCGTTATTTTTATATCCCAAGTAATCGCTTGGCTTTTAATCTTAACGCCATTTTTTGAGGATTTCAGTGCTAGTAATGATGCTGCCGGTGCCGGGATGGCCGGTGGATTATCGATTTTATTCGTTGTATTTCCATGTATGGCTTTTGTGTTTGTTACCAGTTTTTATTATTTTAAAAAGAATATACCCACACGGTTTAGGGTTATGTCGGCATTTAATTACTTAGGGTTGTTTTTAGTGCTTGCTGTAATTTACTAGTCACTAAGTTTCTATCAAACAGTTTGACCGAGCTTTAAACATTCCTGTTAGCTTATGGTACAAGAACTTGTGAATTTTTATTACTTCATTATTTATATCTTTTTAACTATTTAGGATGGATGCTGACGTTGATTATATTATTGTTTAGTCTTCAGTGCGTTCACGACATTAGAAGGTTTTAGATGAAGATAGCAATATTCACACTATTACTACTTTCTTCCTTTTCAATACGGGCAAATGAGACATGTGCCTATTTTGCAAAAGAAACTATTCAGAATAAATTCCCTGAATGGCAGTCATATGATAACTGTGCGACATATAAAGGTAGAATCCTAAATGTATTGCCAAATCACCTTAGTAAAGTGGCTTTTGATGTTTCTGGTCTAGCGCCATTTTGGGCTTCAGGGCACTACTTTTATCTTAAAGAAGACGGTAATTTTCTATCCGTCATACCCTTCGATAATGGTGCCGATACATTCAGAGAAGGGTTGGTCCGGTCAGTCATTAATTCAAAAATTGCTTACTTTAATCAAGAGCTACAAATGGTTATACCACCAAAATATGATTGGGGTTGGCCATTCTATAATGGCCGCGCATTAGTCTGCACTGGCTGCAAAATCTCAGAGCCTGATGACGATGGGCATAAACCTGTCAAAGGTGGGGTGTGGGGTTATATTAATAAATCAGGCAAAGAAGTTGTAACTGTAAAATTTAACCAAACCGAGGTTCCTGATTGAGTCTTTTTCCTTGTTTAAACGGTTTCTTCAACTAAGAGGATGCATTGGCGCCAGCAAAAAAATTACAAAAATAGGCTGTCAACTTGTTGATTATCCGTAAATATCACGGCACAGTGATAATTGTAGGAGATGGATGCCTACATTTCACCCTCGTGGTATGAAACCAAGGTAGAAACAGGCCAAGTTGTCCCAACGTGGGATTACTTAGCTTTTCATGAAGAAGGTATTGCTCGCGTTATAGAGGATCCGAATTGGCTGAAACGTCATCATGAATAAAAATCTTGCAGATGAACTGGTCGAGATGATGACAGAAGACCAGTGGATGTTACAGCAACTTTTCGATTCTGGAGAGTTGCCATCTGATACTTATCATCCTCGAATGAAACTCCTCCATGAGCAGAATGCTTCTCGCCTGAAAAAGATTATTGGTACTTACGGCTGGCCAGGTGTTTCGTTAGTTGGCGAGGAGGCTGCTAAAGCTGCATGGCTGATTGCTCAGCATTCTGTTTCAGACTCCGGTTTCATGGGTGAGTGTGTCTGCCTACTAGAAGATGCTGTTGCAAGTGGGGAGGTGGCCGGCTGGCAGTTGGCATTCCTTCATGACCGGGTGCGAACACTATCTGGCAAGCCTCAATACTACGGCACCCAGTTTGATGTTGATGAATCTGGATGGCCTGCACCGTTCCCTATCGAGGATATCGCTATGGTTAATGAACGCCGTGCGCGTCTTGGGTTGAACTCTATTGAAGAGCGGCAAGAACAAATGACCGAGCAGGAACGGAAACGACGTGCCAATATAGGACAGATCAGTTAACAAAAAGCAGTTAAGTGACCAATACGCCGTGCTTCATATCGGCAACCGATCATTATACACGTAAGGATTAAACGATGAACTTAAAAAAATATTCTTGGGTTTTTTTGCTACTAATAGCAACCGGTTTCAGCACCATGACACACGCAGAAACCGCTTGGATTGATGTTAGAAGCGAGCAAGAGCACCTTGTAGATAATATTGAAGGCGATGTTCGTATTTTACACGGTGATATTATTGCAGAAGTAAGCGAAATGTTTCCGGATAAGAGTACGGAAATAGTGTTGTATTGTCGTAGCGGTAACCGAGCAGGTAAAGCATTGTCTGCACTCAAGAGTGCGGGATATACAAATGTTTCCAACGCGGGCAGCATTGGTGATGCGCGTAGAATACGAGGCATGGTTGAGTAGTAAGCCATGATATGAGCACTTAAACACATATTAACTTGGGTTTGCACGACGTAAAACGTTAAGTGTTGTGAGTGGCGTGGGTCAATCTAAAGGAATGGCGAGTGTCTAATTGTTGGTTGTCAGGCATTATCACGGCAAAGTGTTGTTATTTTGTGCGATTATAATTTAGAGATAGGCCATGGATGTTACTAAGAAAAAGTTAAATGATGCGGCTGACGAAAATATAATTACGCCGCTTCAGGCTGAGGCTCTTTATGAGTTTTTGGCTGCTCAGTCTCAAGATGAACCAAAATTTACGTTTACTCATGTCCTTTATTATCTGGGCGGCCTTATTGCTATTGGCGCGATGACGCTGTTTATGAATCTGGGGTGGGAGTTATTTGGTGGGGCGGGGATATTTTGGATTTCTGTTCTGTATGCAGCCGTCGGATTAAAAATCACAAATTCACTAACAGCCAAGGGACTAGCCATACCTGCAGGTATTAGCGCTACATTTGTGGTCTGTTTAACGCCGTTGGCGATTTATGGGCTCCAGCAATGGCTCGGTGTTTGGCCTGAAGATAGTGTTTATAGAGACTACCACCGATATATAAGGTGGCATTGGTTATATATGGAGTTGGGCACATTAGCCATTGGGGTTATTGTTGCTTGGAAATATAAGTACCCTTTTTTGGTGATGCCCATTGCAGTAACGCTTTGGTATATGACGATGGATATTACATCGATGATTTCTGGTGGGGATATTTCATGGGAATTAAGAAAGCTAGTCTCGTTATATTCAGGGTTGTTAATGGTAGGGCTCGCTTTCTGGGTGGATATTAGATCGCACCGTAAAGCTGACTATGCTTTTTGGATTTATATGTTTGGTGTTATCGCGTTTTGGGGAGGATTATCTTCTCAAAATTCAAATGATGAACTGTCAAAATTTATTTATTTCTGCATAAACTTATTAATGATTGGTGTAGGTGTGATGTTAGTGCGAAGGGTGTTTGTTGTTTTTGGTGCTCTTGGCATGTGCGGTTATCTTGGCTATTTAGCATACAATGTTTTTAAAGATAGTTTGATGTTTCCAATAGCGTTAACGGCAATCGGGCTTGGCATTATTTATATTGGTATTCTTTGGCAAAAATACGAGAAAACAATCACGCTAAAGTCTCGTTTGTTACTGCCTGTTTCGCTAAGAGAGCTACTTGAAAGCAAAAGATAAACCCCAGCCTCGGTGCCGAAATGGCCGTAGTGTAAGGTTTGATGACGTTTGTGGATAACAATATGTAACATTATTTTACAATTTTACCCTGTATGTCGATTAGATTTACAGTCTGTGTTGTTTTTGGTGGGTGGAAAGCTAAAACTACTCACAAAAACAAAGTGTTATAAACTTGGTGTGTATATTGCTTTTCATAATTTAATTTTAATTATGGAGAGAAAAATGAAAAAATTTATTTGTGTGCTTGCTTTTTTGATTTCTGGAACCGCTAGCGCAGGGTTGATTACGGTAGATTTTCCCAGTAATGCATCGACCTCAACTGCAGCTGGTGGGCAGTATTTTTTCAGTCCATCACATACTGTTGAGGAAACATACACAAGTACAGGTATTGATGCGGTCTCTTCTTTAAACTTAGCCCTTTATCTTGACTTTAATCGCCTGAATAGAGGCGCTTTTGTAAATTTTGATGTTCTTATCAACTCTATAGTGGTAGGTGGTTTGACATTTAATGAAGGTGATTCTCTAGGGTTGTATAACTTTAGTTATAGTTTTGCTGAAATAATAGGTTTAGGTACTTATACCTTGACGCTAGCGGCTACCAATTTTGTTCCTAGTGGTGATGGCTCTGTTGGCTTTTCTGAATCAGAGAGTTTTGCGCAGCTTTCTGGTGATGTTGCGTCAGTTCCAGAGCCTGCCAGTATTGCTTTGTTGGGCTTGGGGTTGATTGGGTTTGGCTTAGCTCGGAAGAGAAAGAGTGTTTAAATAGTTAACGCCTAGCTTTATAAAAAAGCCTCGATTTATTCGGGGCTTTTTAATGCCTAAAAAACTGTAGCAAGCTTAGTTGTTTTGCTTGAGCTTGTGTTGGTGTTGAAATGTAAAATTGTGTTAAATTTATCGTCTATTTTTTATTTGGGTTGTCGATATATTTTACATGTCTAGTTTTTGTGTAAGGCAAGTGTTTGTTTTTTAGGCATATAATTATTGGCACGAAACCTGCTATATTCATTGAAATTACTAAAAGGATAGATTTGATGAAAAAAGTTTCTTGTTTGTTAGCTTGTATGTTCGTGGGTTCTGTGAATGCGACTGTATTGACGTTTGATGATGTTGCACCTACTGACTTTGTTGATACGACTTATCATGGTTTCACGCTAGCTGATGGCTCTATTGGTAGTTGGAACTTTATAAACTCAACGGCTTACTCTGGTTCTCAGTACATGGTTAATCATAATGGCGATAACCTAGGCCAACTTACTTATAATTCAGGCACATTCGATTTTGATGGCGCATACTTTCATCAAGATAACCGTGCACCTAATGCAACTGTAAATGTTTTTGGCTTGGATGACTTGGACAATGTTCTTTATAGCAAAACTATAACGGCCACTGCTGACTGGGTTTACCATTCATTTGATTGGTCTGGGGTGACTACATTCAAGTGGACTGCCTCTCCTCAATCAAATATCAGTATTGATGACTTTACGTTTAACATTGGTTCTGTCTCAGTACCTGAGCCAGCTTCTTTAGCATTATTAGGCCTTGGACTAGCGGGTTTAGGGTTTACTCGTAGAGCATCGAAAGCTTAAAAAACGCTTACTAAGCGTAGCTTTTAAAAAAAAGTTAAAACACAGGCATCAAACATGGATTGTTATTGATGCCTCGTAAAGCCTTCGAATTTATATCCCTTCTTCTCTTATCAGCACTCCGTGCTTATTAGCTGTCTTATTAGCTCTAATGTTAGCCCTACATATCTTCGAGAAACTCTTAGCTGTTAGGGTGGCGACGGTGTTTGCTCAATTTGATGTCTTCAATAAAGTTATAAATCGAGTCTACGAAAACGTTCTTTGTGATCAGCAAAATCAAATAAACGAGCCCATTAAAGCAATTTACCGTAGAATTCGTAACGATATTATTGGGCCCGAAAGGTTTGAAATGTATCATACTGGTGATAAAAAAGAGACTGCTTTAGGACGGTCATTAACAAGGGTGGCTGAGCTGGCAGATATTACGTCTCTCGTGGTTGAAGCGTTTGGTTGAGAGGGCGAAAATCGCGGCAAAGCGCCACGCCTATCACACATACTGCATTATTCAGTATGCAATAGGCGCGGCTTTAAGTCGCGCATATACGTACTTTAGTGTTAATACGTAACTACAAATTTAAGCGTTTTTACGTTTTTGTTTTTTATCGTTTCGTTTTTCTTTTAATGTACGCTTGGGTTCTTTTTTCACATTTCTAGACATAATGATATCCTCTAAGTTTTTAGTATCAAAGAATTCAAATCCAACAATGTAATTAAATAGACACCTCCTTTTAAGTAATTTGATAGAGGCTGTCGCCTCTGTTTCTTATAAAAAGGGAGCAAAAAGTAGGCACACTTGGGTGCACTAGAAGGGTAAAATGGTGGAAAGTCTCCAGCGCAAATATAGGTAAATATTATTCATATTTAATCCTGAAATTGAAATATTAAATAACGTATCAATACGATACCCGAACTAAATATATAAGCAAGCCCTTGGTATGCTTTCGTACTCGTCTATTCGACACGGGTTCAAGAACCGACTAATATCGAGTAGAGTGGTTGTGAGGGTTTACGTTATTCTCCGCTACAGACTTAACACTAAGGGCTTAGTTATGAACGTCGATAAAGCGAAGAAACGAATTGCAAAGCTTATTAAAAAGGGCGCTAAGGGTTATCCTACGATCGCTATAGAGTATTTTGGAATAACACCTGATGTGGCTTCTGAGGTGGTTGTAACATTTACGTTAGATGAGGGCAGTGAGTCACAAGTACAAAAGATTGCGAGTGAGTACGATGCTCGCGAAGATGAATCTATACAGTCTGTATTGGTTAAGATTATAGAGCGTGCTAATGCGAATACTGTGACAGAAGTAGACGGTATATCGCCAATTGATTAATGATGGTGGTATCGTTAAGTAGAGGCCTAAAGGCTACCGCCTAATGTCGGTAGCCTAGGGTGATTAGTTTCCTAAAACATTCGTTTCGGTTTTCTTTGATTTTTTAGCTGCTTTCTTTTCTTTGGCTGTTAACAGCGGTTTCTTTTTAACATTCTTTTTGTTGTCTTGTCCTTTGCTCATTATATTTATCCCTAGCTAGAATTGTTCAAACCTAAGGTAAACATGAGATGACCTTAGGGCCATTTCTAAGCATTGACAGCATTATGAACACTGATGTCGATGGTCAGTAATATCAGTATGGCCCTAATGACGAACAACTGAAAGGATTAGTTATATTATTATAAATACGCGTTTAACGTGTAGTGGCATCGGTTGCTCTTCTGTTCCGCTTCCTCCGCTTTCCGACGCTAATGATGACAGGCACACCATTAAGCGCCGCGTTGCCTGAAAGGTCATCAAGAAAGAGCTCGTCAGTTAAATCGTTTACACTCACGCCCGCATTTTTTTCAGCAATCTTCCAGCCTGTTCCTTCTTTATTATGGCCCCAGCCATGAGGGATGCTAATAACACCTGGCATTAACTCGTCGGTAATTTCGGCTGCTATATTTACTGAGCCAGTTCTTGACGTTACTTTTACGGTTTGGTTGTCTTTTATGCCTAGTGCCTCTGCATTTGTGGGGTGGATCATCATCGTGCAGCGTGACTTGCCTTTAACTAATCGATGGCTATTATGAAGCCAGGTATTGTTACTTCTGACATGCCGTCGCCCTATGAGTAATAACGAACCTTTAACGTTTAGGTGTTGTTTGTTATCAAAAAAATGACGTTCTAATCGTTTAATGTCGTCAGTAAAAAAAGATAGTGACATGTTGATCTTTTTGTCGCGTGTATAGAGCCCGTTAGGAAGTTTAGGGCGGAGCGGGCCAAGATCAATACCATGAGGTTTCTTTTTTAACTCTGCTAGCGAGAGCCCTTTTAAAAGGTTAAGACCGCCACCATAAGCACCGGTTCTAAGCAATAAATCGAGCAACGCCTGAGGGCCTAATGCCATCTTTAACTTATGGTTTATGGTGTCTTTAACGGTTGGTTTAGATTTAAGCCTGTGAGCGAGTTCTAGGAAAATCTGCCAATCATGCTTTGCGCCGGTTTCTGGCTTAAACAGTGGTTCTGAATATTTGGCTGTATTGCGAACGGCTAGGGTGTGAAAAATAAGGTCATAATGATCGCGTTCAAGAGCGCTCACTGGCGGCAATATGATATCGGCATGACGGTTACTTTCATTACAATAAAAATCGATCGCCACCATAAACTCTAGCTTGCTAAATGCGTTGTCGAGTTGCATGCCGTTTGGTGTAGACAGTACAGGGTTACCTGCCGCGAGTACCATGGCTTTAATTTGGCCTTCGCCTTCCGTTAGAATTTCTTCTGCAAGTGCTGAAACGGGTAATTCACCGCCAAAGCCTGATAGACCTCGCACTCTGCTTTTGATTCGGCCTATATGACCTTTGCCTGATTTTGGCAAAATATCTGCTGCAGGGTGAGTAAACATCATTCCGCCTGGGCTGTCTAAACGGCCTGTGATGATATTGAACATCATGATAAGGTATTGAGTGAGAGTTCCAAACTGCTGAACTGAGCACCCCATACGGCCATAACATACAGCGTTATCTGCTGCGCAAAACTCTCGTACCAACTGTCGTATGTCTTCAGCGCTGATACCCGTAATAGGTGCGACCCTTTCTGGGGTATAAGGCGCGACGACCGGTTGTAATGAATATAAATGTTCAGTCGTGTTTTTAAGCTTTCCGGGAGAACAGCGTTTCTCATCAAATACGACGTTTAGCATTGCGAGTAATAACAGTGCGTCAGTACCAGGCCTGATAAAGTGATGCTGGTCTGCCATCTCTGCTGTTTCTGAACGTCTGGGATCGATGACGATGACCTTACCTGATCGTTTTTTTATGGCTTTTAAGCGGTTGCGTACATCGGGTACAGACATAATACTGCCATTGGACGCAATAGGGTTTCCACCCATAATTAGAAAGTGATCAGTTCTATCAATGTCTGGTACAGGGATCATCAGCTGATGACCAAATAAAAGGTGCGAGACAATGTGGTGGGGAAGCTGATCTACTGATGTTGCTGAAAATTTATTTTTTGTTCTTAATGCATGTAATAAGTCTTTACCAAACAGCATGGCGCCCATGTTGTGAACGTTGGGATTGCCCAAGTAGGTGCCGACCGCGTCACGACCGTATTTTTTTTGAATACTGTTTAATTTATCTGCAGTTTTGTTGAGGGCTTCTTCCCAAGAGATTTCTTTCCAACCTGAAGGTGTTCGCTCAATAGGTCGCTTCAATCGATCTGGGTCTTCGTGTAAGTCTTGAAGTGCTGTTGCTTTTGGGCAAATATGGCCTCTACTAAAAGGGTCTTGTTTATCGCCTTTTATCGAGACGATTTTATTGTCTTGCGTTTTTATTTCAACGCCACACATGGCTTCGCAGAGAGTGCAGGTTCGGTAATGCGAACCTTGCTGAGATGTCTTAGTGTCATTAGAGTTATTTATTGTTGTTTTCATTGTCTCTTCCTAAGCGTGTTCAAACAGAATTCGAGGGAGTGCATCGTCAAGCCAGCAATCTAGTCGCCAATTTTTTATAAACCCACAGTGGCCGCCGTTCACGAATGAAAATATTTTGAGATTGTTATTGCTTTCAAAATGACAGAAGCTTTGGTTTGGAATGACAGGGTCATCTTCAGCCATAATAATAAAGGTTTTGACAGAGAGGTCTGTAAAGTCTGCTGGGTTTAACGTGTACTGAGAAAAATAATCTTCGGTAGTCGAGTAGGGAGTGTGTTTATCGACAAGTTGGTCGGTCATTTTAGACAAATTTTGCTGTGTGATTAGATGGCTGAAATCATATTTATCTGGAAAGTGATTTTGCTTGCTCTTGAGCGCGCGTTTCCACTTTTTAGTAAAATATTGTTTGTAAATCGTTAACCCATCGTTGAGTGCCTTCATCGTATCTGCAGGCGAAATAACAGGGCTTATGGCTGTAATGCTCGCTAATTTAAGCTGCTCTTCTTTTACGCGTTGGCTTATTCTTAATGCTATATTCCCGCCTAAAGAAAAGCCTACAAGTGCGTAATCTGTGTAGGCGTATCGATTACTTATATTTTTGATGGCGCCTGATATTTCATCGAGTCGCGCTGCATGAAAAAGATCTTCATTAAGGTATCCGCTAGGGCCATGATCCCTTAAGTGAAGCCTTAATATTGAATAGCCTTTGTTATAGAGTGAAGATGCAGTTGATAGCAAATAGGTGGACTCTGCTGACCCTTCCCAGCCGTGAATGAGAATAATCAGTTTAGATGCGTTATTTGATTGATTGGCTTGTTGGTCATCTTTTAGTTGTGGGGAGTGGAGTGCATGTAAGCGCACGCCGTCTCCGCAATCTAATATAACTGGCTGTTCTTGTTCACGTAGGTCGTGGGCTTGGTTCTTTAATAAATGTTTTCGTAGCTTGCTACTCGCGAGCACCGACTGTAGGTGCTTATTGGTCAGTAACCCTTTTGGTTTGAACGGAGGCTGTTCTGAATTCATTGATTAAAACCACTCATTCTGCATGGCTAAGCAGGTCTCATCTCGGTTTTCTAATAAGGCTAAGTCTTGATGAATGCTACTTAATTCCCATTTAAAAAAGTACTGGGCTGCTTGTAGTTTTCCATTATAAAAATGGGTGTCTTCAGTATTGGTCGTTGAATTTAGTTTAAGTTTAGTTAAGCCTGCCTCGGCTGCTAGTGCTTGCCTTAACCAGAGCCATGCAACCGTTACTTTGCCTACAATGTTCATATAGCAAGCCGCATTAGCAAGCGTGCTTTCTACTTTATTCGCGGCAAGATCAGCCCCTAATTGCATAGTGATCTTTTGAACAGAGAGCAACGCCTGACCCAAGGTTTGTGCCCACACAGAACATCGACTATTTTCTGAGGATTGAGCGCGTACGATGTCTGATTGAATTCGCTTTCCTAATAATTGTAAGCCCAGGCTGTTGTGTTGCCATACTTTTCGCCCAAGCAAATCTAGCGACTGAATACCATTAGTACCTTCATGAATGGGGTTTAGCCGATTATCGCGCCAATATTGCTCTACAGGGTATTCTCTTGTGTACCCAGACCCACCCAGTATTTGAATAGCAAGATCATTGGCTTTAGGGCCAAACTCAGAGCACCAGGATTTGATAACCGGTGTGAGTAAGTCGAGTAAAATTTGAGTGTCTTTAACGTCAGTTGAGTGCTCAAGTGTATTAATATCGTCTAAGAGTGACGCACCTAATAGGCATAGAGATAGCCCGCCTTCGACATATGACTTTTGGGCTAACAACATACGACGCACATCGGCATGTTCTACAATCGGAATTTGTGAGGCCTCTGGACCATCAGTCGCCTTACGGCCTTGAAGTCGCTCTCGTGCGTAATGTAACGAATACAAATAGCCTCGATACCCAATCATGGTGGCGCCCATCGCAACACCCACTCGCGCTTCGTTCATCATTTGGAACATATACCGAAGGCCTTGGTGCGCTTCACCAATCAGGTAGCCTACACATGCGCCATTATCACCGAACGCTAAGGCCGTTGATGTCGTACCTCGATAACCCATCTTATGAATTAAACCGGTCAGCGTGACATCATTACGTTGATTGGGCTCACCGTTACTGTCTAAGGTATATTTAGGCACCAAGAAGAGAGAGATGCCTTTAACACCAAGAGGTGCCCCTTCAATTTTGGCTAACACTAAGTGCACAATGTTATCGGTTAATTCGTGATCCCCTCCGGAGATAAACATTTTATCGCCTTTAATGAGGTAATGGCCTTCGGTTGTCGGTTTAGCTGTGGTCCTTATATCGGCAAGGGAAGAGCCCGCGTGCGGCTCGGTTAACGCCATTGTGCCACTAAACCGACCTTTGAGCAGGGGTGATAAGAATTGATCTTTAAGTGTGTCACTGGCGAATATTCTGATTAAGTTTGCCGCTGCTGCTGTCAGAAAAGAATAGCCAGAGGTTGAGGCGTTGGCGCTAGTGAAATACCCCATGCAAACTGCCATGATAACTTCAGGGAGTTGCATTCCGTCTAACTCATAATCTTGCCTGCCTGCAATGAATCCTGCTGTCGCTAGTGCATCAAATGCAGTTTTAACCTCTGGAATGATACTTACTTTTTTGCCGTCAAACTGAGGTTCATGGTTATCGAGCTTGGCGTTATGATTTGCAAATAAATCTTCGGCAATTTGGGCTGCTGTATCAATAGCGGCATTAAAGGTTTCTCGGCTATGTTCAGTAAAACGCGATCGTTCCGTTAATGATGCACTGTTAAGCACTTCATACAGTTGAAACTGGATATCACGGGAGTTCAATAGTGTATTAGGCATAGCGAACCTTTTATTAAATTAATGGCCGGTAGTGGCAATTACTATCGCATAGAAATAATACGTTTTTAACTGGCTGTTATGACAATAATTATGCGAATATAGCCATGTTAATAAACGATATTAGGGGGGGGATATGCGTCATGTCACTGTTATAGGGTTTGATTATGCTTTTGCTTCTGCCATTACGGGTGTTTCAGACCTTCTAAGTACTGCGGGTGTTACGTGGAACTATATTCATGGTAAGGCGCTGGCATCTGAATTTAACGTTGAAATTGCGACGTTAGACGGGTCGCCGGTTAAGTGCGCTAATAATATTGAAGTAAAAGCACATAAAGCTATTAACGAAATTGAAACGACGGATCTGTTGTTGATACCCACTATCGCTGGTGATATTGAGCAGACGTTGAAACGAAACAGTGCATTAATCCCTTGGATTATTCAACAAGCAAAGCAGGGGGCTGATATTGCTTGTAATTGCACTGGTGCCTTTTTATTGGCAGAGACAGGGCTTTTAGACAATAAATTAGCCACGACCCACTGGGGTTTTGTTGAGGCGTTTCGACAGCGATATCCTAAGGTAGACCTACGGCCCGAGCAATTAATAACCGCTGATGGCTCTTTTTTTTGTTCGGGGGGCGGGATGGCTTGGTTAGATATGGCACTGTTTTTGATCGAGCGTTACTGTGGTTATGATATTGCTATGGCCAGCGCTAAATCCAATGTGTTTGATATAAGTAAAACAAGTCGAGCGGCGTACAGTAGTATTCCGGGTAAGCGATACCATCAAGATAACGCTATTTTAGCATTACAAGATTGGCTAGATGAAAACTTTAGCCAGAGCATGAGTGTATCTCAACTCGCAGAACGAACCTCTATGACCGAGCGCACGCTAAATAGGCGCTTTAAACAGGCGACCGGAGATAGTTTAATACACTATTTGCAATGCCTCAGAGTTGATGCCGCTAAGAAACTGTTAACGGGCGAGCCTATTACCATCGAGCTTATTACTCAGCGGGTTGGGTATCAGGATGTATCTTCGTTTATTCGGCTATTTAAAAAACATACAGGTATGTCCCCAAGTGCTCATCGTGCAAGGTTTTCATGAATATAAAATTAACATTCAATACGTATGCTGACTTTTTTATTCATAAATCGTTATACTGATGGAGTAAAATCGTTAATCATCCAACGATAAGCCCAAAATCGTGCTACAAATCAACTAAGTCAGCGCACATAGACTTCGTAACTTTGTCACCTTTTTATATCAAAAACGTCTACAAACCAAAACGGTACTTGAGGCGTTAAACGTACAAGGAGTATCTTGTAGTGCAAGACAAAATTACGCTCATAGTTGATTATTTAAATGAAGTAAAAACACGTTGTACATTTAATGCAGCGGCAGAATCTATTGGTATCACACCCCAAGCGCTTAAAAAAGAGCTAGGCGATCCACGCCCAGAAATATCTTGGTTTGTGAGCCCAACCTCAGGCGAACCTATGCGTTACTTAGACACTGAAAAGCATCCTGAGCTTTATCGAACTTCTCGTATAATTACGTCATCAAAAGTTCTAAAACGTAATCTAGATCTGTAAAGGTTAATCAAGTCAATCAGAGGCGACCTCGATGGGTTAGGCCTCGATTGCTTGTTACCGCCTACCCAGAAGCGATTGTCATCCCGGTTAAGTTTTTAATATAAGGTACAATAACGATGTTTCTGGACAGGCACTCGTTAGTTTGAGCAATAACGGAAGGTTGTGTTGAAGAAGTTCATATTTATAATAATTGCGTTAGTTGCTTTTCAGTATCGTGGTGAAATAGAGAATTACTTATTTCCGCGGCCTGACTATGGGAATATGCATGAAGGTAAAGTGATTCTTTATGCGACCTCATGGTGCGGGTACTGTGAAAAAGCGCGTAATCTTATGGATGAAAATAATATTCCGTTTTACGAATATAATATTGAAACTTCTTCTGAAGGTAGAGAGCAGTATCAATCACTTGGAGGGCGAGGAGTCCCCGTGTTACTCATAAACGGTAATGTCATTAAAGGTTACAGTCCAAGCGATATTATAAAGTACGCAAAGTAATGCGTCTTACTTGTTGCTCTTTTCTTGTTTAACCAGTAGTCTATACAGTATTGTTTGCTGCCTTGTAATAGCCTCACTTCTGTTATAGCTCGTTATGAAACTCTATATTGCTGAAAAACCAAGCTTAGGGCGTGCCATCGCGTCGGCATTACCGAAACCTCATCTAAAACTAGATGGCTGCATTAAAGTCGGTAATGGTGATGTGGTGACTTGGTGTATTGGTCATATATTAGAGCAGGTTGAGCCTGAAGCTTATGATCCTGCCTTTAAAAAGTGGCAACTCGAACATCTGCCTATTTCGCCTAGCGACTGGAAACTAACCCCAAAATCAAACACTCGCAAGCAATTTACAGTTGTTAAAAAACTAATTAAACAAGCTGACACAATTGTGCATTGCGGTGACCCTGATCGCGAAGGTCAGTTGTTAGTCGATGAAGTGATTAATCACGTAGGTATTAAACCATCAGTAAAAAAGACGCTTCAGCGTTGCTTGATTAGTGATTTAAATACATCTGCCGTTAAGCAATCATTATCCATGCTTAAGCCCAACAGTGAGTTTGCGCCCTTATCTATTTCTGCCTTGGCGCGTTCAAGAGCCGACTGGCTGTATGGAATCAACATGACGCGTGCATATACACTGCAAGGTCAAAAAGTGGGGTTTCAAGGGGTTGTGTCGGTGGGGCGTGTACAAACACCGATATTAGGTTTAGTGGTTAGACGAGACTTAGACATCGAGCAGTTTACGCCTGTTAATTTTTATGACGTATTGGCTTATGTCCAGACGGACTCTAAAACGGTATTCTCTGCAAAGTGGAAACCGAGTGAAGCCTGTTTACCTTATTGTGATTCTGAGGGGCGAGTACTCAATAAAGCTTTAGCTGAAAACGTTGTTAATAGAATAAACCAACAGCCTGCAATTGTTAAAAAAGTAGAACGTAAACCCAAAAAACAAGCCGCGCCACTGCCTTATAATTTATCGTCATTGCAAATTGATGCGGCAAAGCGATTTGGAATGAGTGCTAAGTCGGTTCTTGATACCTGTCAGTCGCTCTATGAAAACCATAAGTTGATTACGTACCCAAGGTCAGATAATCGATATTTACCGATGGCTCACTTTCACCAAGCCTTAAATATTGTAGATGCCATCAGTCATTCAGCTAATTTAAAACGTGAATGCAGTGGCGCTAATTGCAGCTTAAAGAGTAAAGCTTGGAATGACGCTAAAGTAGGGGCGCATCATGCCATTATCCCCACGGCTATGAGACGTAAGGGGGTGCTTTCGAAGGCTGAACAGCACGTGTATGAGTTGGTTGCTAGGCAGTATCTTATGCAGTTTTACCCTAGTTGGCAGTATATTGACGGCGTAATAGAGCTCGATATTTCAGGTGGAGTTTTTATAACAAAGGCGAGACATACAACCACTAAAGGGTGGAAAGAATTACTGGTGTCGTCCATACTGCAAAAAGAAAGTAACGATACGCTGCCTACTGTCGAAGTAGGGCAAGTGCTACACTGTGATAAGGGCGAACTGGTAGAGAAACAAACACAACCGCCATCTCCTTTTACAGATGCGACCTTATTAGCGGCCATGACGGGTATCAGTCGTTATGTCACCAACCCAGATATTAAAAAGATTCTAAAAGAAACAGATGGCTTAGGCACTGAAGCTACTCGCGCTAACATCATTGAGTTATTATTTAAGCGACAATTTTTGGCACGTCAGGGTAAGCAAATACGATCAACATTAATTGGTCGAGGCTTAATTACTAGCTTACCAGAAAGTATGACGTTACCTGATATGACGGCGCACTGGGAGTCTATGCTAGATAAAATTAGCTTAAAAGAGCAAAACTACTTTGATTTTATGGCACCATTACAACAATCGTTACTTGACTTGGTCGGTTACGCACGCTGTAATCTTCCTGTAGGCTTAAAAGGGTTGAAACAGAAAAATTCTAATAAGTTCAAAGCAAGCAGTAAGTCAGTTAAGAAGAAATACACAAAAGCAAAAAAGTGAATAATTAGTGCGCGCCATCTAAGCAATAAAACCTACCTTTATACTTTGGACGCGGTAAACGTAACATTACTATCGTTTTGGGTGTTTATGTTGGATTATCGGTTTAGAACGTAAATTTAAATACTACTCATTAATTCATATACGATAAACAATATTGGAGATTCGATTTTGGAAACAGTTGTAAAAAAGTGGTTCAGAGATAAAGAATATGGTTTTCTAGATAATGGCAGTGGCCCAGATATCATGGTTCGTAAAGCTGACCTACTTAATTGTCAGTTTTTAAGAATTGGTGTGACAGTTGAGTTTGAATGCCACCTGGATAAGTCAAAATTGATTGCTAAGAATGTGAAGCTTTCACACCAAAAAAGCCAACAAAATGGCGGAAGAAACGCTAAACCACACCCATTTGGTGTTATGACTTAAGCATTAAATATGAGTTGTGGGGTCGTTAGAAACCCATTTATCGCTTAGCTAGATTTAGTTTTAGTTCTTTATGTTTAGATATTGAGGTTCCCGTTTTGCCGGAGCCGGTGAGATGTTCGTCAGGTAGTGCCTGTAGATTTATAGTGTTGTCAGTTGAGTTAAGGGTAATCGTTTCGTGCATCTATGCACTCATCTTCACCCATCGCAAACTCTCTGCAAATAAGCGGTCTATTTTCATAAATCGAGCACATCATAGTGTTACGGTCGAGTGCTGCACACCAACCGTCACTGAGTCGATCCATGGTTTCACCGCCCCATTTGTCGGTTTTAATATAACGGTCTGGCACACCTGTGTCTGTGATAATCATAACTTCCATGCGACAGCAGATCGCTTCGCAGTTTGAGCAGGTAATTTTCTCATCGACAACATTTATGGCACTTATTTTCATGGAATACAGCTCAAATTTCACAATGGACAACGGTTAGCCTGTTAGATTATATCTTGTTATCAGGTGACTAACCGCTCATTTTAGTGTTTTCACAAAGGAACAATTGTGGCTTCAAAATATTATGTTATATGGCAGGGTCGAGAAACCGGTATTTTTACAGACTGGGCGAACTGTAAAAAGCACATAGATCATTTTCCTGGTGCACGATATAAATCATTTAAAACATTACCTGAAGCTGAAGCAGCTTACGGTGGTCGTTCCCCTAACACTCGAAGCGCTAACTCTAAAAGTGCAACGGCACCAAAAAGTAAACGAGCTACCGTTAAAACTTATTCGGCGGCAGAAGTTGATAAGCTCAATGTTGACACTAAAATTTTTACCGATGGCGGTTGCGAGCCTAACCCTGGTGAGGCCGGATCAGGCTTGGCCGTTTATCGTAAAGGTAGGGTAGACGAACTTTGGTACGGTCTATACAACCCAAAGGGCACAAATAATACAGCGGAACTTAGCGCATTGTTTGAAGCATTAGTGCTTGCAAAAAAAGAAGTCGAGAGTAACCGTTCGGTAGCCATTTTCTGCGACTCAAAGTATTCAATTCAGTGCATCACACAGTGGGCTGTAAGTTGGGAGAAAAAAGGCTGGAAAAAAGCAGGAGGTGAGATAAAAAATCTAGACCTTATCAAGAAAATGTTTGCGCTATACCTGCAACTTAAAAGCGACATTAAGGTATTGCATGTTAATGGTCATGTAGGGGTTGAAGGCAATGAGTTAGCCGACAGAATGTCTATCTTAGCCATGGAGTCAAAAGAGCCACGTTTTATTCAATATACAAAAGACATTAACATAAATTCAATATTGGCTTTAAGGGCAGGCTAATCATCAAGCTGTTAGCCTTTTGTCTTAGATGAATTGATCAAATAGTGTTCTAAACTTTCTTGCAAGTGTATTCGGTATACAGCATTGCAAGGGAGTTTATATATGACCTATAAAGCCACCTATCAATCATCAATTAGTGACCCTGTTTCTTTTTGGAAAGAAAAATCTGAACTTATCGCTTGGTATAAAAAACCTTCAACCATACTGAGTAAAAACCAAGATGGGTTAGATTGTTGGTATGCGGACGGTGAACTCAATACGTCTTATCTCGCATTAGACTACCATATAGAGCAGGGGCGAGGTGCTCAAACAGCCTTAATCTATGACTCGCCTGCCACAAATAGTGTTCAACAATATAGTTACACAGAGTTAAGAGACAAGGTCGCTTTTTTTGCTGGTGCTTTGGATGCTTTAGGTGTATCAAAAGGTGATAGGGTTGTGCTCTATATGCCGATGATTCCCGAGGCCGTTATTGCGATGCTAGCTTGCGCTCGTATCGGGGCGGTTCATTCTGTCGTGTTTGGTGGGTTTGCGGCGAGCGAGCTGGCTGTAAGAATTGACGATGCTACACCAAAAGTCATTATTTCGGCGTCATGTGGTATTGAAGTCAGCAAGGTGATCGAATACAAACCCTTATTAGATCAAGCCATTGAGCTGGCGACTCATAAACCCCATAGTTGTGTCATCGTGCAGCGCCCACAAGCTATTTGCTCGCTGGTTGAACATCGTGATTTTGACTGGCAAGACATAATGGCGATAGCCACAGCAAAAGACCCTGTTCCCGTTTTAGCAACCGATCCCCTATACATTCTTTATACCTCTGGTACCACCGGAAAGCCCAAAGGGGTCGTTCGTGACAATGGCGGTCATGCTGTTGCAATGCGATACAGCATGGAGTGGGTTTATGGTGTTAAGCCTGGTGATGTTTATTGGGCCGCCTCTGATGTAGGCTGGGTGGTTGGGCATTCGTATATCGTTTATGCGCCGTTAATTACCGGTTGCACTTCTATTTTGTACGAAGGTAAGCCGGTTAAAACCCCTGATGCCGGAGCATTTTGGCGTGTTTGCTCTGATCATGGCGTAAAAGTATTGTTTTCTGCTCCCACTGCATTTAGAGCTATTCGCAAAGAAGATCCAGATGCTAAGTTGATGCAACAGTACGATCTCAGCAAGCTAGAACGCTTATTTCTCGCAGGTGAGCGGCTTGATCCACCGACGTATGAATGGTTAAAACAGAAAACAGGGCTGCCGGTTATAGATCACTGGTGGCAAACTGAAACCGGCTGGGCAATTGCCTGTAACCCTATAGGTGAGGCATTAATGCCTGTTAAACCGGGCTCTGCCACAATGCCGACAGTTGGGTTTAATGTTCAGGTCTTAAATTCACATGGAAAACCTGCGGAGCCTAATGAGCAAGGTAGTGTTGTAGTTAAATTACCTTTGCCACCGGGGTGTTTACCTACCGTCTGGAATGATACTCCTCGATTTAAAAGTTCATATCTCGATACATTTGATGGTTATTACTTATCTGGCGATGGCGGTTACTTTGATGAAGAGGGTTACCTTTTCATTATGGGGCGAACCGATGATGTGATTAATGTAGCAGGGCATCGGCTATCAACCGGCGAAATGGAAGAGGTCGTTGGCTCTCATGAAGCCATCGCAGAGTGTGCGGTATTTGGAGTGGCAGATCCTCTCAAGGGTCAGGTGCCTATTGGTTTGGTGTTACTTAAAGACGGTGTCGATGTCGACGATGATGAATTGGAGCAAGAACTAATTCAGTTAGTCAGAGACCGGATTGGTCCATTAGCCTGCTTTCAACGAGCCATGATCGTGGAACGACTACCAAAAACAAGGTCAGGCAAGATATTACGTAAAACCATACGTCAAATAGCGGATGGTGAAGAATACACAGTGCCATCAACCATTGATGACCCATCCATACTAACTGATCTTGAAGATAGGTTTAGTCATTTAGGTATGTCATAAAAGTCGGGTTAACGTTTTGTATATTTAGTGAGATCTTCGTATTCGATTATCAAATGTTAAGGAATGCAATAATCGTATCAACTAGTATATCGGGCAATGACAATAAACTCTGGGTCAATAATTCACCAGAGAAAATACAAAAAACTAAATAAGTCTGATCTTTAGTGCTTATAACACTCACTAAAGATACTAATTGATACGTGGAGATAGAGATGTCAGCAGAACGTTACCCAAACATGTTAAAGCCATTAGATTTAGGCTTCACCACGCTCAAAAATCGAGTACTTATGGGCTCAATGCACACCGGCTTAGAAGAACAGCCTGATGGCCTTGATCGAATGGCCGCTTTTTTTGCAGAGCGAGCGCGTGGTGGTGTTGCACTGATTGTGACAGGTGGTTTTGGACCGAGCGCAGAAGCGGCAACTCATCCACAAACTCAGTTAATCAAAAATGAGGAAGATGCCTTATCACATCGTGTTATTACGGATGCGGTACATAAAGAAGGTGGCAAAATCTGTATGCAGATATTGCACACAGGGCGATATGCATTTAACCCTAACTCTGTAGCACCTTCAGCGGTTCAAGCACCAATAAATCCGTTTAAGCCTAAAGCACTCGATGAAGAGGGCATCCAAAAGCAGATAAATGATATTGTTCAGTTAGCCGTTCATGCCCAAATAGGCGGCTATGATGGCGTCGAAATTATGGGATCAGAAGGTTACTTCATAAACCAGTTTCTAGCTAAGCGAACTAATCACCGAGATGACGACTGGGGGGGGGACTACGAGAATAGAATGCGCCTCGCAGTTGAAGTTGTTCGCCGTACGCGTGAAGCGGTCGGTAAAGAGTTTATTATTATTTACCGTCTGTCAATGCTTGATTTGGTAGAAGGCGGCAGTACTTATGAAGAAGTTCTTCAATTAGGTAAAGCGATTGAAGGTGCGGGTGCGACCATTATAAATACCGGTATCGGTTGGCACGAAGCGCGTGTGCCCACTATTGCAACTAAAGTGCCTAGAGCTGCATTTACATGGGTTACGGCTAAATTTAAAAAAGAACTAAATATCCCGTTAATTACCTCTAACCGAATAAATACACCAGAAGTCGCTGAAGAAGTATTAGAGCGTGGTGATGCCGATATGGTCTCAATGGCTCGTCCATTCTTAGCGGACGCGTTCTTTGTACAAAAAGCGATTGAAGGTAAGAGCGATGAAATCAACACCTGTATTGGCTGTAATCAGGCTTGTCTCGATAACGTATTTAGCGGCAGGCTAACAAGCTGTCTAGTGAATCCTAGAGCTTGTCATGAAACCGAAATGGTGATGACGCCAGTCACAGATGTTAAGAAATTAGCCGTTATCGGTGCGGGGCCAGCAGGGTTGGCGTTTGCTACCACAGCCGCCGAACGTGGCCATCAGGTAACGTTATTTGATGCAGGCGATCAAATTGGTGGCCAGTTTAATATTGCTAAGCAGATCCCAGGTAAGGAAGAGTTTTATGAGACGCTTCGATACTACGGCAAACAAATAGAAAAAACAGGCGTTAATTTAGTCCTCGGTCGTAACGTAACAGTAGACGACTTAAACGGTGACGACTTTGATGAAATCATCTTGGCGACAGGTATTCAGCCTCGCTTACCTGAAATAGACGGCATTGATCATCCCAAAGTGTTGGGTTATCTTGATGTGCTTCGTGATAAAGCACCCGTCGGTAAGAAAGTAGCCGTTATTGGTGCTGGAGGCATTGGCTTTGATGTATCAGAATATCTTTGCCACAGCGGAGAAGCGACTAGCCAGAACATCGAAGCTTTTATGAAGGAGTGGGGCGTCGATATGACGTTTAAGGCTCGAGGTGGTATTGAGGGCGTAGTTGCTGAGGTGCCACCTTCACCACGCGATGTTTACTTACTCCAGCGTAAGAAGTCAAAAGTGGGTGCTAAGCTAGGTAAAACGACTGGTTGGATTCATAGAACTGGCCTTAAGAACAAAGGCGTAAATATGATCCCTGCTTGTACTTATGAGAAGATTGATGATCAAGGCTTGCATATTGATGTTGCGGGTGAAAAACGCATTCTCGATGTTGATAACATTGTTGTATGTGCTGGACAAGATCCTCTACGCGACTTAGTTGAAGGTTTGAATAAGCCTTATCAGTTGATTGGTGGTGCTGATTACGCTGCAGAGCTTGATGCAAAGCGGGCGATTGATCAGGGTACGCGATTAGCGTTGGCTATTTAAGAAGATTGAAGGGCGGACTGGCAAGTCCGCCCACACATGGACTGGTAATTGTTTGTTTCTTGGGGATTACACCCCGCATGGACTGGTATTATTTCATCCACCTGGGGATGTTCCCCCATTTACTAACTGTTCTTGTTCAGACTCTTTTTGAGCCTAGACAAACTAACAGGCGTCATGCCTAGAAATGATGCAATGTGATACTGAGGAATACGGTCTAGTAGATGCTGATACTCTTTACAAAACCATCGATAACGCTGCTCGCCATTACATATTAACCGTTTAGCATCTCGCTTAGCGTTACTCACAAAAAGGCTGTGCATGAAGGTGATTTCGAAATTAAGTATTTCAGGTTTATCTAAGGCGTAGGCATGAAATTTTGGATAGTTTGCAACCAATAGCGTAACCGGCTCAATCGTTTGAATGTAGTAAGGGCAAGGGGCGCCGCTAACAAAACTAGAAATAGGCCCTAAGAGCATCCCTTCTTCGTAAAAACCTTCGTTAACTTCATTACCTTCTTGGTCTACATAATATATGCGGACTAATCCCTCTGCTATATAAAAAAATTCATCACAAGGCTGACCCGCTTTAATCCAGTGTTCGTTTTCATTTAATTGTTGCAGATGAAAGAACTGAACAAAACCGCGCCAGTCACTGAGTTCTGCGTGAAAGCGCTCTTCTAAGGTAGCACGCATTTTTACAAAGTGTTGATCCACATTTGCCTCGGTTTTGAATAGTGTCTGAAGGGTATAGATTATCGCCTAGTCGTATTGACCAGTAAAGAATTCCTCTGCGTTAACGTTAAATGACTCCGTTAAACCTAAATGCAAATGATAATAGTTCTTGATTAGATTAGTAATAATCATTATCATTCGCATAAATAGTGATTAATATCAATTTGAGGTGTTTGATGTCGCAACCAGAACCCGCCATTCCGCAGATTCATACAGCTGAACTGAGCGATACTGAAGCAGAGGCTTTAGTTCAAGGTGTATCAAGTAATATTCCTGAAGTATTAACAAATGAACTTGCGGTTGACTCTGTAGATAGCAGTTACCAATTGCTTGACTTAAACCTAGAAACAAACCCCGTATCAAAATCTGCCGCAGAGTTCTTGCAAGTGGGTGGTCCAGTTGTTTGGGTACTGATGACGTTTTCTGTTGCTGCAGTGGCGATTGGACTCGTCAAAATTTGGCAGTTCTATCGTGCTAAAGCAGAACGTGTTGATGATATTGATGCTAGTTTACAAGCGTGGGCTCAGGGTGATGTTAAAAAGGCTGAGTCGTTCTTAGTTAAAAATCGTCCTTTATCTCAGTTGGTTTTAAGTGCTCAGAAAGCTTGTGACTATATTTATTGTTCGGGGTTGGTAGGTGTTTCTAATCAAAATGACGCCTTAAAACGTCATAAAGAAGAGCTGACAAGGCTCGCCAACGAGTTAATGCAAAATTTACGCAGTTATCTTAGGCCGTTGGAGATGATTGCGACTTTAAGCCCCTTACTAGGATTATTAGGTACGGTTATGGGGATGATTGAAGCCTTTCAGCAGATGGAGTCTGCGGGTAGTCAGGTAGATCCATCCGTTCTTTCAGGGGGTATTTGGCAAGCGCTCTTAACTACCGCAGTAGGTTTATCCGTCGCTATACCCGTTGTGATGTTACATGGTTATCTGGAGCGTAAATGTGAGCGTATTACTTACATTTTGAATGACTCAGTTACACGTGTATTTACACAGATGCCACACTACTCAGATAACGCTGAACAAGGTGAGCTAGCACATGCTGCTTGAAGCCCAGTCAAAAAAAATAAACAGAATTAGTTTAACCCCGTTAATCGATGTAGTGTTTATTTTACTGCTATTTTTTATGTTGTCTTCTAGCTTTAGTCATTGGTTCTCGATTGATATTTCAATGCCAACAGGCAGCAAACTTGAAGCACGTGAAGCCGCTAGAATACAGCTTTTAAATCAACAAGGTCTCATAACCTATAACGGTTCCACTTTTTCAATAGGCAATTTAGCGTTTGTTAAATCACTAAAAGCAGACGGCAAGAACCAAGTCTTTATTGATGTTGAATCAAATGTTAATACACAAACTATTGTGAAACTCATTAGCGTGTTAAATGAACAGGGCATAAAAAAGGTCGCTTTAGGTGATGTTTTTATAAAGTCTAAGGTTCAAATAGAGGCATTATGAACTTCGTTCAAGTACCCATTTCAAGTAAAAACCAAAATGACGAGAACCTAATACCCTTAATTAATGTTGTTTTTTTAATGTTGATATTTTTTATGGTGGCAGGCGTTATCCGAGAAACTGACAACTCAAGTATTAACTATCCAAAGTCTCTTTCTGTGAATGAGATCGCTGATAAGACGATTACTGTGATCGTTAATAAAGCATCAGAAGTGAAACTAAATAAACAAGCGGTAAGTCTTAAGCAGTTATCAGATCAACTAAATAAGCGAGTGTTAGAAGAGCTTGACCCTCAGGACCTGTATATCATTTTAAAAGTTGATGGGGCAGTTGCGGCTGAAAGCCTCCAGGGTGTGTTGAAAGCAATTCGCCAAGTAGGGTTACTAAAAGTTCAGTTAATTACTGAATTTGGAGAAATAACATGACAATAAAGGCGACACACTGGGCTATAACGTTGGTTATAGCGATTAGCCTTCACGCACTTATTTTTATTGTAATGCCGTCAGATAGTTTAAAAAGTGCTGCAGCAGAAGGAAAGCAAGGTGTTGAAATTGATCTAGGCATGATGGGGGATTTTGGAGACACCATTGAAACGTCCGATGCTGTAAACGATATGGTTAAACCTGTTACTGAGGTTTTAGAAGAAAACGTCACTGAAAGCATAGTTGAAGAGGTCGTTGAGGAACCTGAAATACAACAAACAGAAATATTAGTAGATCGCTCAGATGCGAAACAAAACGTCGATGCCAGGATAGTCGATATAAAAACTAAATCGACAGTTAAAGAAAACGTTAAGGAAGATCGTTTAGAACCTGTAAATAAAATAGAAATAACTGAGGCTGAAAATACTGAACATGACAATTTTCAAGTTGAAGCACCCAAAGAGAATCAATTAATCACACAGAAAAAGAAAAGTACAGGTGATGCTAACTCGTTGAGTACCGGTGGGGATGCAGGGGTCAGCCGAAGTTACTTAGCTAAGCTTTTGGCTCAATTAGCACAGCATAAACGCTACCCATTGTCTTCAAGGAGAAAAGCCGAAGAAGGCATTGCCATACTGGATTTTAAAATCAGTCGTACTGGGCGCGTACTAGATTTTGATATACAGAAAAGCTCAGGGTTTGATGCATTAGATAAAGCGGTATTAGTGATGTTAAAGCGAGCAGAGCCGTTCCCTCCAGTACCTGCAGATATAAAAGGTAATAATATACGTTTCACGCTACCTATTGCATTTAAATTAAATAGTTAACCTGTTTCTACCTCGGCTTTGGCGTAATACGTCATGAAGTATTAAACCAAACCAACCACGACTTTCTTTTCGTTATATCAGGCGTTTGGCCAGGCCATGGTGTGCATGTTTAGAAAGTAACAACCGCTTAGTGAAATCACTGGGCATGTAATTATTAATTTTTAAACTACGTTCAAAGGATTATGTTATGTCGAAATATAAGGGTGAGAGCCATACCCACTTTGCTAAAGCAAAGCCTGCAATGATGGCCAGTACGTTAGCGATGAGCATCTCTTCTGCATTAGTAGGAGGTGCTTACGCCGAAGAGAGTAATGTCAACGTAGAAACCAATGAAGAAACCAGTGTGGTGATGGATACACTCATGGTAGAGGGGGCAGGCGTGACTGTGAGTGATAATCCTTATGCTGAAAAAGGGGCACCATACAAGGCTAAGACATTAGCCGACGTCAGACGCACACGTGATATTGCAGATACACCTCAAACGATAACTGTTCTAACGAAAGATCAGATAGAAGAGTCGGGTAAAACTGAACTGAAAGATATATTGAGTGCGCAACCAGGCATCACGTTGGGTACAGGTGAAGGCGGGAACTCATTTGGCGACCGATATATTATTCGAGGGTATGAAGCGCGAAGTGATGTCTATACTGATGGTTTGAGGGATCCAGGCCTAATTACTCGAGAAACATTTGCTTTAGAGCAAATTGAAATCACCAAAGGCCCTAGCTCAACTTTTGCAGGAAGAGGCTCTACAGGTGGTGCGGTTAACAGCGTGACTAAAAAAGCTAGCATTAACGATACCTCAACTCAGCTAGATGCTGGACTCGGTACAGATAAATTTCAACGTTATACCTTAGATCATAATGCGGCAGTTAATGATGATTTAGCATTTCGTATCAATGGATTATATACGTCTAGTGATATTCCTGATCGCGAGCCAGCAAGTGAAGAACGTTTTGGTGGGTTACTGTCTGCCACTTATAAAGCCACTGACAATGTTGAACTCAGTGCAGATTACTATTCGTTTAGAAGTGATGATAAAACAGATCCTGGTACTTATTTAGTTGATGGTAAACCTGATAAAAATGTTAAGTATGTCGGGCAAGATGGTCTAGATTTTCAAGAGACAGAGGCTGATATTGCAACGTTCAATATTGACGTAGACATGGGGGGGGGCACTCGTTTAGAGAACAAAACTCGTTATGGAACCACGGCTAACGATTATGCTATTTCAGTATATAGCACTCGTCGTTCGGGTTTGCGTACCTTTACAGGCTGGCAAGAAAATGAATATCTAGGAAACCAAACAAACTTTATTCTTGATGCCGATATTGCCGGCATGCGGAATACTATTGTAGTGGGTGCTGAGTTTGCTAACGAAAAGGTCGCTTCTGGTAATTACACGGTTACCACTGACAGTATTGGCACTATTAATCCTTATGACCCAGATAACTCATCATGGGTGGGCAGTATTGATAAAAATCCAAAACGCACTGAACTAGAATTGCAAACCATTTCTGCTTACTTAATGGACACCATTACAGTAAACGAAGACTGGGAAGTATTCGCAGGTTTACGTTATGACCAATTTGATTATGAGCTATGGGCTGCAGAGTCTACATCTCGTTTTGGAGTGGTCACACCTGAAACAGTCTATGACTATGATGACGGATTCTTTAATGGACACTTAGGGCTTGTTTATTCTCCATGGGAAAACGGCAATATTTATGCAAGTTGGAGCACATCTTCAAATATCAATGGTGGCGAAGCAGATGCAGGAACAAGTTGTGGATATGGTGGCTTATGTACAGATACTAGCGGTAATTATGCTGCAGATCCTGAGCAGTCAACCAACCTAGAAATCGGTACCAAGTGGAACTTGATGGATGACAAACTACTCGCTACAGCGGCTATATTTCAAATCACTAAAGATGACGTGATAGAAAGTGGTGTCGATTCTTATCAGACAGGCGGTAGCTTTAATACGGGTAAAAACCGAGTTGAAGGTATCGAGCTTGGTTTGAGCGGTAATATTACTGATAAGCTGAGTGGGCAGGTCGGTGTTGCAATTATGGACTCTGAAACACTTAAGTCGTTTAACCCAGAAAATGTTGGAAAACCGAAAGCCAATTTTGCAGATAACAGTGCCAACGTTCAACTTAAATATCAGCTAGAACCTGCATTAGCGCTTGGCGGTGTAGTAACGTATTCAAGTGAGATTTATGGTGGACAACCAGACAGTGCCGCAAGGGAAACGATTAGCTTGCCTAGCTACACGGTTGTGGATTTGTTTGCTACTTATAAGTTAAACAATAACTTTAATGTTCGGGCTAACCTGAATAATGTTGCAGATGAGCAATATTATACAGCCGTTTACCGAGGGGGCAGCATTGTTTATATCGGGGACGGACGCTCTGCTGATGTCACCGTAAGCTACTTATTTTAGGCTAACTTGAGAGAGGCTTTGCCTCTCTCAAACACCGTTTACTTCTGAGTCAATCGTTATGATAATCTCGATAGAAAATATCCTTAATCAAGAGCAGTTAGTGCATATTAGATCGTTGTTGGCTGAAGCAGACTGGCAAGACGGCTTATTAACTGCCGGCCAGCAAGCCTCATCGGTTAAGTATAATCAACAATTACCTCAAACCAGTGAACTCAATGAATATCTAGGTGATCAAGTGTTGAGAGGCTTATCTAAGCATCCGATGTTTATATCAGCTACGCTCCCTTTAAAAATATATCCACCCATGTTTAATCGTTATCAAACCGGTAATAACTATGGTTTGCACGTAGATAATGCAATGCGAGTGGTGCCAGGCACAACCGTGCGAGTGCGCACTGATTTATCAGCCACACTCTTTTTAAATGAACCAAATGAGTATGAGGGCGGGGAGCTTCGTATAGAAGGCCAACATGATGCACGTGAGATTAAATTAAACGCTGGCGATATGATTATTTATCCATCGACACAACGCCATACCGTTAAACCGGTAATTTCAGGCAGTCGTCTAGCAAGTTTTTTTTGGATACAAAGCATGGTACGTAATCATGAGCAGCGTGAACTGTTGTTTAACTTAGATCAAAGCGTTCAATCATTAATGACTCAGCACAGTCAAGATCATGCAGATGTGTTGCGGTTAACAGGGGTTTATCAAAATCTGATTCGACAGTGGTCAGATACGTAATATTTGTAGAGGCAGTCGATGAATAACCACATTAAACCAGCCCTAAGTGCGCTACCATCTGACTTGGTTAGCGTTGCTGATTTTACGCGAGTGGCTAAGGCGCATATTCCACCTTCAATCTTCGAATATATCGTAGGTGGAGGTGCCGATGAGATGTCATTAAAACGAAACCGGTCTGCTTTTGATGAATGGAATATTCTGCCAAGAGTGTTACGTGATGTCACTCAGGGGGGCACACAAACCAATATATTAGGTGAAACGTTACGGCACCCAATTTTATTGGCACCTGTTGCATTTCAGAAAATGGTTCATCCATCAGGCGAATTAGCAACGCTTGAAGCGGCAGACTGTCTTGAAACAAAAATGGTGGTCAGTACACTGTCGACTACTGAAATAGAAAAAATAGCACACGCCAGCTCGCAGCGTCATTGGTTTCAATTGTACTTTCAAGAAAATCGTGAATTTACCTTAAGCCTTGTAAAAAGGGCAGAAAGAGCAGGTTATACGAAATTAGTGGTAACGATAGATGCGCCATTACACGGTATTCGAAATAGAGCTCAGAGAGCAGGTTTTGAACTACCAGCAGGTATTACTGCTATAAATTTAATAGATAGACCTCCGTTACCCCGAAAAATATTAGAGTCGCATGAAAGCGTCGTCCTACAAGGTATGATGAGTGAAGCCCCCACATGGAATGATATAGATTGGCTGCTCAGCGTAACATCGCTGCCCATTATTTTAAAAGGTATCTTGCATCCAGAAGATGCAAAAATTGCAAAAAATAAAGGAGTAGCCGGCCTGATTATCTCTAATCATGGTGGTAGAGCGCTGGACTGTGTCCCTTCTGGCCTTGATGTGTTACCTGCTATCCGTCAGTCGCTCGGCAAACGCTATCCTTTACTATTAGATGGCGGTATAGAGCGAGGAACCGATATATTCAAAGCGTTAGCCTTAGGTGCAAACGCGGTGTTGATAGGGCGGCCTCAACTATATGCATTATCGGTAGCTGGAGCGCTAGGTGTGGCGAGTATGTTACGTATTCTTAGAGAGGAGCTTGAAGTTACGATGGCACTTGCCGGTACCGACACTCTTGAGAAAATAACACCGCAATATTTACAGCGAATAAACTGTGACTGCACCAATCCTAACCACTAAAACCGTTAATGCATTTCTTTAGTGCTTCCACGCGCGTCTTCACATAAATAATCATTGTTTCAATACCTTACAAATAACGGATAAAGCCGTGTATTTATCAATATACGGCTTTTGGCATGGTTATCGCAATTACCTGATTAGCGAAACTAATGTTAAACGTGTTGGAGTGATCTGTATGAATAAGTTAGATGTGACTGAAGCAATTATCTTATTGAAAAAAGAGAAAGATCTTACTTGGGAAGCCATAGCTGAATATATTGGCATGTCACCTGTTTGGACAACGTCTGCTTGTCTAGGAATGAATAGCTGCTCAGAAGATGTGGCAAGTAAGCTGATTGAGTTTATTGGCTTACCCTCAGAGGCTAAAGCCGTTTTAATGGCTTACCCTACAAAAGAGTGGGATAAATCCATTCCTCAAGACCCTCTTATTTATCGGCTATATGAAGTCGTTGGCGTTTATGGTGAGACTTTAAAAGAAGTAATTCAAGAAAAGTTCGGTGATGGAATTATGAGCGCAATAGACTTTACGATGGATGTAGATAAAGAAGAAAACCCTAAAGGAGATCGAGTAATCCTAACGCTCAATGGTAAATTTCTACCTTATAAATCGTGGTGATCTAAAGTGGTGCAATTTATCGGATCTGTACTCAATGGAATGCACCGTAATAATACTTATTTGATAATGATAAGTCTTTAATTTTAAAAAAATATAATAAAAACAAGGTTTTGAAAGTTGGCATTTATAATGCTTATACATATTTAACTATTATTCAATATTAATCTAGAGAGAGCATTTATGGCTTATATAGAACCTAGCGAGTTTGTCACCAAAATGGTTGATGCTGGCGAATCTAAGGTCTACATGTCAACCAAAGATACACTTATACGTGCCTTTATGGCTGGCGCCATACTGGGGCTTGCTGCGATATTTGCAATAACCGTTGCGATTAAGACAGGTAGCCCGCTTATTGGCGCTATTCTTTTCCCTGTTGGTTTTATCATGCTTTATTTAATGAAGTTTGATTTGCTCACCGGTGTGTTTACCTTAGTACCATTAGCACTTCTTGATAAACGACCTGGTGTTACGTTTTCGGGTGTAATGCGTAATTGGGGCTTGGTGTTTCTGGGTAATTTCGCAGGCGCACTGACCACGGCCTTTTTTATGTCGTTTATATTGACCTACGGTTATTCGATTGACGGGGGTGCGATTGCTGCCAAAGTGAGTGCGATAGGTGAGTCTCGAACTTTGGGTTATCAATCACATGGCTTTTCAGGCTGGTTGACCATCTTTGTACGTGGAATGCTGTGTAACTGGATGGTTTCAATGGGGGTTGTCGGTGCGATGATTTCAACATCTGCTGGCGCTAAAATGGCAGCAATGTGGATGCCTGTAATGCTGTTCTTTTTCATGGGGTTTGAACACTCAATCGTTAACATGTTTTTATTCCCTTTCTCAATGATTATGGGGGGAGACTTTACCGTAATGGATTACTTATTATGGAATGAACTTCCAACGGCATTAGGTAATCTAGTGGGTGGCTTCTTACTGGTAGGGCTACCGTTATACTATACCCATGTTAAAACATCTCCTGAGCGTCAATTGGTTTAATTAATTTTGAACCTTAGATTATAGGGCTCCGTAATCATCGTTACGGAGCTTTTTGCTTTTATACGTTGACGTTTAAGGAGTTAGACTGTGGCTCAAGCGCTGGCTGTTAGTGTTGGTAATGCGACCGATAAGGGCGTTAAAGCGATTAACCAAGATTATATGGGGAGTGTTGTACCTGCTGAGCCTCTATTGAGTAGCAAGGGCATCGCTTTAGCCATGGCTGACGGCATTAGTTCAAGTAAGGTGAGCCAAGAGGCGAGTCAAGCAGCCGTCTCTGGTTTTTTAGAAGACTATTACTGCACCTCGGATTCATGGTCAGTGAAAACATCTGTTCAAAAAGTTGTTAAATCAATTAACGCTTGGCTATATGCTCAGACACGAAATAGCCCTTATCGTTTTGAGCGTGACACCGGTTATATATGCACGTTTAGTGCTTTGGTGTTGAAGTCAAATACTGCACATATATTCCACTCAGGTGATACCCGTATCTACCGTTTGTGTGGCGGGCAACTTGAGCAGCTTACAGACGATCATAGGCGTGTTGTATCTGATGAGGTTAGTTATTTAACCCGAGCACTTGGCATTGATCAAGCCTTAGAGATTGATTATAAAAGCGTGTTATTAGAAAAGGGCGATACGTTTATTCTAGCGACGGATGGCGTATATGAATTTATAAATGGCCAACAAATATCGGATGCTATTGCCGATACTGAGACGCTTGATTTGGCAGCGTTGAGTGTAGTTCAGCAAGCGCTAGCGAGTGGCAGCGATGATAATTTAAGTATACAGCTTCTGCGAGTAGACCAAGTTGCTGACTACCAACTCGATGAAGTACAGCAATTGACGATGCTGCCACTACCGCCAACACTTGTGCCTAGAATGGAATTTGATGGTTATGAGATTATTCGAGAGATATATATTAGCAGTCGTAGTCACGTTGTATTGGCGAAGGACTTAGAAACAAATCAAACCGTCGTGATAAAAACACCCTCAACCGAGCTTCGTAATAACGCACAATACCTCGAACGCTTTATGTTGGAGGAGTGGATAGCCAAGCGTGTTAACAACCCCCATGTAGCAAAAGCCATTAGCTCAAACCGTAAACGAAATTATTTATATTTAGTCTCTGAATATATTGAAGGGATTTCACTTAATCAATGGATGATTGATAACCCTAAGCCAAGCCTAGAAGAAGTTAGAACTATTATTGAACAGGTGGCAAAAGGTTTACAGGCCTTTCATCGGCAAGAGATGATTCATCAAGATCTTCGCCCAAATAATATTATGATCGACCATACGCATACGGTAAAAATAATTGATTTTGGCTCTACTTATATTTCAGGTGTTACAGACCCTAAAAGCGAAGAAGACATGCGTGGAACTATGCGTTATTCAGCCCCAGAGTATTTTTTAGGTCAACTCGGGACACCTCGTTCTGATATTTATGCGTTAGCTGTGATTACTTATCAAATGTTATCGGGGCGATTTCCTTATAGTACGAAGATTGCACAGGCTAAAAGTGTAAACGCTCAAAGAAGGCTAAACTATAAAAGCTTAATTGATGATAACTCTGAACTTCCCTTATGGGTTGATGATGCACTTCGCAATGCACTGCAGGTTAACCCTTTAAAACGCTACTCTGAACTATCTGAGTTTGTTTACGACCTTCGGCACCCGAATAAACGATTTTTATCTAAAAACCGAGTGCCTTTGATAGAGCGAAACCCCATCGTGTTTTGGCAGAGTATCAGTATTATTTTAATGGCTATAATTATTGCTCAGTTGATCGCGCTTAATTAATTGCTTTGCTACGCTATATTGACCATAGTGAGTCATATTAGGGATGGTATAGCATAATGGTCGTAATCATCTATAACGGTATTTCTAACTGTCGCGTCTAGTTTTGAGGCTTTGTGCATGCGGATGCTTGTACACTTATCAGGTGGCCGGGCTTAATGTTGAATAAGGGGTGTAGTGATATATGATTCCTTTGAATGAACCTTTTGACCTTGTTTTATTTGGGGCAAGCGGTGACCTTTCTACTCGTAAGCTTTTTCCTGCGTTGTTTTCATTACACCTTGATGGTCGTTTGCCTTCTGAGTGGCGGTTAGTGGCACTCTATAGACGTGAGCATGTTGATTTTATTGAAAACTTACGCATACCTATTATGTTAAATCATAATACTAACGATGAAAGTATGAAGGCTAAATGGGATACTTTTGCAACACATATTGTTAGCTTTTCGTTTGATGCGACCGCGCCTGAAAATTACGGTGAACTTAAAACGTTTGTTAACCAAATGCCTGACACCTCGACTATCTTTTATCTTGCGACCCCTTCAGTTCTATATGGCAAGATTTGTACAGGCTTAGCCAACGCACAGCTTAACACTGAAAACAGTCGTATCGTGCTTGAAAAGCCCATCGGATCTGACTTAACCTCCGCTAAAGACATAAATGAATTAGTTAGCCAGCATTTTAAAGAGCAGCAGATATTTAGAATTGACCATTACTTAGGTAAAGAAACAGTACAGAACTTATTAGTTCTTCGGTTCGCCAATACTATTTTTGAGTCTCAGTGGAGTCAAAAATATATCGACAATATTCAAATTACCATCTCTGAAACCCTAGGGGTTGAAGAACGCGCCGAGTTTTATGATCAAGTGGGTGCGTTAAGAGATATGGGGCAAAATCACTTGCTTCAACTGCTGTGTATCGTGGCTATGGAGCCACCCTCAAGATTTACCGCAGACGCAGTACGTGATGAAAAGGTTAAGGTGTTAAGGGCGCTACGAACTTTAAATGATTTAGACGTTCACAAAAAAGTCGTTCGTGGACAATATAAAACCGGTGTTTCTAACGGTTCTGCGGTTAAAGGCTATGTTAATGAAGCGGGTGTTGACCCCGCGAGTGAAACTGAAACCTATGTCGCCATGAAGGTTGAAATCGATAATTGGCGTTGGGCAGGTGTGCCGTTTTATTTACGTACAGGTAAGCGACTTGCTCATCGCGCGTGTGAAATTGTCGTTAATTTTAAAGAGGTGCCACATTCAATATTTGATTTACAACATAAGAAAACGATGGCGAATAAACTGGTATTTAGACTCCAACCGGATGAAGGTATACGGCTAATATTATGTGAAAAGAAAACTGGGCCGGGCGTTAACGTACGCTCAACAGAGCTCAGTTTAAGCCCTGACTATTTGCACCGTAAACGTGTTCCCGATGCGTATGAGCGATTACTCGGTGATGTGATAAGTAATAATCAAACGTTATTTGTTAGGCAAGATGAACTAATAGCAGCTTGGGAATGGCTAGACCCAATACTTAAGCATTGGAATGAGTCTGAACAAGGCCCAGAACCCTATATTTCAGGAAGTTGGGGGCCAGCCGCTTCAACACTGATGCTCGCTAAAGATGGCCGCTTATGGGATGAGACGTTTAGCCCTTCTGAGCAGGAGGCTGACGAGTGATAGAAAGATTCTATGAACATAACCGGTTACTTACCGCTGCGTTATCTAACGCCATTAGTGAGGACTTGTCTCAGCAACTGGTGGCCACTCATAAGGCCAGTATTGCGGTGAGTGGCGGAAATACACCTAAGGCATTATACGAACAGCTATCAACGGTAGCACTTGACTGGCCAAAAATTAGCGTCACTCTAACAGACGAACGATGGGTAGATACTAACCACCCTGATAGTAATGAGGGTATGGTAAGGCGCCATTTACTTAAACATAATGCAGTCTCTGCCTCATTTTTATCACTTAAAACAAGACATACGACTGCAAAAGAAGGGGCGTTGGTGTTAAGTAAAATGCTTAAAGATCAATTACCGTCAGTTGATTTTGTCCTACTAGGTATGGGGTCAGATGGTCATTTTGCATCACTTTTTCCACACACAGAATCGCTCGTTAAAGGGCTTGATAAAGGTGACTTAACACGTTGCATCGACACTTTTGCACCTGTTGAACCGAAACAAAGAATCTCATTGACCCTATCAATGCTATTAACCGCTAAGAAGATCTATTTATTAATCACGGGGGATGATAAGTTGAGTGTATATCGGCGCGCTTGTTTAAATGATCAAATAAATCACACCTCAACGCTTCCGATTGCAGCCGTTTTAAATCAGACAGAGGTTCCGGTTGAGGTTTTTTGGTCTCCATCAGAGAGCTAAAGGGGTAACGGTCATGAATAATCACATAATAGAGATTACCGAACGAATCGCCGAGCGTAGCGTTTCAACACGAACCTGTTACCTAAAAAAAATAGAACAAGCGTATATAGCAGGGCCTGCTAGAAGCCAAGTGAGCTGTACTAATCTTGCTCACGATGTCGCGTCGGCCTCTGATAGCGATAAGTTGATTCTTAAACAGCGAACGCAGCATGCCAATATTGCAATTGTTTCAGCGTATAACGATTTGCTGTCCGCTCATCAACCCTACGGTAACTTTCCTGATTTAATCAAAAAGAGTATTGCTAAAAAAGGCCATGTTGCCCAGTTTGCTGCAGGAGTCCCTGCGATGTGCGATGGCATTACGCAAGGCCAACCGGGTATGGAGTTGTCTCTCTTTAGCCGTGATGTTATCGCAATGTCGACGGCTGTAGCGTTAAGCCATAATGTATTTGATGGCGGATTATACCTTGGGATTTGCGATAAAATTGTACCTGGTTTGTTAATTGCCGCTTTAGAATTTGGGCATTTACCCGCTATTTTTGTCCCCGCTGGACCAATGCCTACAGGTATCCCGAATAAAGAAAAAGCCCATATCAGACAGCAATATGCCGAAGGGTTGATAGACTCAGATGCGTTACTAGAGGCGGAAGTTAAGTCTTACCATTCGCCGGGTACTTGTACTTTTTATGGTACTGCTAATAGTAATCAAATGTTGATGGAGTTTTTGGGGCTTCATCTGCCGGGGTCTTCATTTATACCACCCGGCAGCGACCTACGTAATGCTTTGACAGAAAGGGCTGCTGAGCGAATCTGTGAAATCACAGCGCTAGAAGATGAATACACTCCTCTGGGTAACATGATCGATGAGAAATCGATCGTAAATGCAATGGTTGGTTTAATCGCAACAGGTGGTTCGACAAATCATACGATTCACTTAGTCGCTATTGCAAGAGCGGCAGGCTTTATTATTGACTGGGATGACTTTGCTTCATTATCTAAAGAGGTGCCATTACTCGCGCGTGTTTACCCCAATGGTGACGCTGATATTAATCAATTTAATCTCGCAGGCGGCGTACCGTTTGTAATTAAAGAGTTACTAGCCCTCGGGTTATTACATAATGATGTATCGACCATTACCGGACAGGGCTTAGAGGCGTATACGACTATGCCGCAGTGTACTGGTAGTGCATTGACGTGGTCTGAAATCACCCATACCCAAGATAAAACAATTATCAGGCAGGGGGGTGATCCATTTGCAAAAAGCGGTGGTATTTGTTTAATTCAAGGTGATCTTGGTCGCGCTATTGTAAAGCTCTCTGCCGTACCTGCAGCACACCACGCGATTACGGCACCTGCTGTCGTGTTCAGCTCTCAAGAAGCCGTTAAACAGGCATTTGAAAAAGGTCGCTTAGATAAACACTGCGTTATTGTGGTCAAAAATCAAGGCCCCAGAGCCAATGGTATGCCGGAGCTCCATAAATTAATGCCACCACTCGGAGTGTTACAAGACCGAGGCTATAATGTGGCATTAGTTACTGATGGTCGCTTGTCTGGTGCGTCAGGTAAAGTACTATCTGTTATTCATATGACGCCTGAAAGCATTGCTGGAGGGTTTATTTCACGTGTGGAAGACGGTGATATTATCGAAATAGACGCTACGTCGGGCACATTAACCGTCTCTGCTGATCTTGCATCAAGAGCACCAAACGTAGGGGATCAACAGGCCTCAACAGATCAACTTGGAGCAGGACGGAATCTATTTAACGGCATGAGATCTAGGGTGATATCGGCAGAAGAAGGTGCAACAACGTTTCAATAGAGATACCCCATTGAACAGTAAAGGGAGTTGTTATGAATAAATCTAAAGCCATGTTCGATGCCTGGCTCATGCAAGGTAAACCTGTTGTTGCTGTGATTGTTATAGATCATAAAGATAACGCTATACCGTTAGCAAATGCGTTGAAAGCAGGCGGAGTGCGTATGGTTGAAATTACGTTGCGAACGCCTGCAGCCTTAGATTCCATCAATGCATTAGCCGATCAGTTTCCAGATATTATTGTGGGTGCGGGAACAGTAGTAACCCCCGAGCAGGTTGATCAAGTGGCCAAGGCTGGAGGACGATTTATCGTTAGCCCAGGTTTTTCTGCAAAAATTGCTGAGCGAGCAGAACAATACGGCGTTGCTTACTTACCCGGTGTTGCGACAGCCACTGAGATTATGACTGCACTTGAAAGCGGCTATGAATTCCTAAAGTTTTACCCTGCTGCACAAATTGGCGGGGTTAACATGTTAAAAGCCCTTTCTGGGCCATTTCCCCAAGTGATATTTTGTCCAACGGGAGGCATCAGTGAGCAAGATTATAGTGATTATCTTGACTTAGATAACGTGCGCTGTATCGGCGGTTCTTGGTTTGCGGCGAACCACCTTATAAGGGAAAAAAACTGGGACGCTGTGACGACACTAGCTGCGAGATTATCGTAATTTACTCGTACTAAATACCTTAGGGTATAGCTGAAGCAGCCTTTAGTTTTTCCTCAAGGTATTTAATCACTTTTTTATCAACGGCTTTAGGTGCACGACTTAAACGGTGTACATCACGGTCTGCAATAGGAGAGCGTGATACTGATTGCAATATCTTATGTGTGCCCATAAAGATACCGTCACGCAGCGGTGAAAGGGACTTATCAGTAGAAGGCCTTTCCGCGTCTAGTAAGTATTTATTAGACGCGGGTGGCAAGCCCCATTGCTGACAAATCTCATGACACATTTTCCAGTTTCTTTTTTGAATGATCGATTTAATCATTGAGGGTTCTAATTCACCTATTGAAGGATCATCAGCTGAATATGACAGTAATGAGCGATAGATTAATAAGTACGTTAATGCAGGTAGCAAGCCTAAGATGTAAAGGGCGCTAGACTCATGCCCTTGATAGAAGGAATACTGATCACTGGCTGTTGCGGATAAAAGCCCCCATTCCCAGACTTTTTGGCTGAACTCTCCTTCTTTGCTGTTGCCCCCTTTCATCAGCGGCATCATGACAGTGGCTGATATGATGTTCCTAATACCTTCACTACCCAGTATAAATACCGCTTGTTCCACGCTGTCTATCGGTTCGCTTGATACACGAAAAAAAGGTGAATTGGCGGTTTTGAGTGTCTGGGTTGCCAGAGCCGGGTCGGCAAGGAGGGTATTTGATATTTCACGGGTTGATGAGTCATCTTTATTTAGAAGCTTGATAAGCAGCGGAAATGAGGCAGGCCGTCGTGGTATTTGATCGATGCTGAGTGCATCATGATCTAAAGTTTTAAGTATTTTTTGTTCTTTTTCGTTTAATTGGTCTGTTGTCATTTGGAGTTCAGATTCAGTGCAGTTTAATAGCCAGCAAAAAAATGCAGATTCTAACTCGTTAGACGTAGACTGAATAAGGTGGTTTTCAGTTTCATCTAGATTAAGTTTGTTGGTATCTATCGTTGCTGAAGGTTCAGAATGATTAGCGTTGAGGGTGCTTTCGTAATGAGGGGGAACAGAAGAGGCTCGATTGAAAATTCGATTAATCCATTGCCAAGGCATATCACTCTACTTCCTGTTATTAAGTTAAATACGGCCAATATTTTGGAACTTCGCATTTAGTTAAGAAGTCTATAGGCTTTATGTCAAATCGAAGAAACAGGTCTGCGTTAATGTAATGACAAAAAGTAGAGTGTAAGCTGTTTTGACTAGACTAGGCGACGTTATCTGCCGTATTAAGTGAACGCCCTTTTTTAACGGCGTCTTGATATAGGTTTGACGCTATACGAATGAGTTGCGCTTGTTCCAGTACTGAAAGGTTTTTACTTTTAAATGAGGGCGATATTCCGTAATCTGTTGACCCTGGTTGACCATTAAACTTGAACGTACTGCCTGAACTATGCGTTACAAGCTGCTGTTTAATGGATATATTCCAATCTTCCATAATTTAGACCATGCATTAAATTTGTAAAAAAGCAGTTTACCAATAATTTTATACATGTGTAAGCTGTCTTATATAAAATAATGATTTTTTAATGGCGTATGGACACTGCTTATCCACTCGTTAGCTGCTTAATGACTTCTTTGTTTGGCTTTTTTGATATATTCGATAGCTCAACGCGAGTAATAAACAAATAAATGCGGGTGCTAAGAGTGCTTTAAATAGCATTTTCTCAAACAAGAAAGCACCAAATATACTCCCTACGATAAAGCCTGCAATGATCAATATAAATAAGATAGCTTTTCGTTTATCAAAGGCTTCACCTCTCAAGACTGAACCCAGCATAATGCCTAGATCAGTAAATATACCGGTTAAATGAGTAGTACGTATAATGGCTCCGCTGTACGTGGTGGCCAATGCGTTTTGAAGACCGCAGGCGGCTGATGCAGCGAAGTGCCCGTAGTAAGATCCTTTTGATAGCAGATAAAATGCCACAAAAATAAGCAGCCCTTCAATCATTAACGTGGTGTCGTAATGTCGTCCAAGCTTTAATGCACTTCCTCTCAATAGAAATCCAGAGATTGAAGCACCCAAAAAGAATGCTGCTAAAATACCCAGTAAGTGAAAGGTGCTTTGCACAGAGTTCTCAAATATTTTTGTGCCTAGCAATGTTGCGGTTCCTGAAACATGGGATACCGCTTGGTGCTCAAAGCCTAAGAGACCGATTGCATTGATGCAGCCAGCAATAAATGCCAAAATAAACGCACCATATTCTATCCATTTCGGTAAGTTTCTTATCAACGTCTAACCCCAATTAGCTTGTTACAATGATCAGTATTGAGTTCATGTTAACCTAGTGTCATAAATCCAATAGCGAAGTAGCAATAGAAAAGTACACCACTACGCCAACGGCATCTGCAATGGTCGTGACGAGTGGTCCGCTTGCGGTTGCAGGGTCTAGTTTAAGCTTGCTTAATAAGAAAGGTAAGGATAAACCCACTAAACTGCCGACCATCACCACAAACACCATGGTTAAGCCTATCACCATAGCAATTTCATAACCGCCGCGCATTACGCCCACCGGAAAGACTAATAGAGCCATGGTTAATCCGAGTGCTAGCGCAATAACAAGCTCTCGTGAGATAAGCTTTTTCCAGTCTTTCATGGTTACATCTCCTGTTGCCATGGCTCGAACCATAAGCGTGGCAGACTGCGACCCGGCATTACCGCTACTATCAATTAAAAGAGGTAAGAAAAATACGAGGGATACATACGCTAAAATAGTTTCTTCAAAAAACGCTAACCCGGCACCCGAAAACAAGTTTCCGAATATAAGTAAAGAAAGCCAAACAACGCGTTTTTTATAAAGTAGCCCCATACTGGCTTTCATGACACTTTGCGTTAACGGCTCTACGGTGCCTGCTTTATGAAAATCTTCTGTTGTTTCTTGCTGCATAGCGTCTGCAGCATCATCATGAGTCACGATACCTACTAGTCTGTTATTGGCATCTACGATTGGGATCGTGGTTAGATCATAGCGATTAATGGTATTAGCAACGTCTTCTTGAGCGTCATCAATCGACATTTTAACAGGGTTTTGATCCATTATTTTGGATATCGGGGTGTCATCTGACGCTAATATAAGCTCATGTAACCGCACAACACCCAATAGGCGTAACTCAGCATCAATAATATAAGACCGATAGATGGCTGTTTTTTTGGGGGCCTCATGTCTAAGTTGGTCGATAGCCTGTTTTGCGGTTAGATTGCCCGCAAGCGTGACATACTCAGAACTCATTAACGCGCCAGCGGTCTTCTCTGCATAAACAGATAATCGCTTAACGTCCTCGCGTTGCTCTCTATCGAGATCTTCTAATAATTGTTGTTGTTCGCTAGGCTCTAACTGGTTGTACAGGTCAACACGGTTATCTGAAGCCATTTTCGATGCAATTTCAGCTAGCGCTTCATGGGATAAAGCGTTGGCAAATTGAACCTGTGTTTCGAGGTCTAAATAGCTGAAGACTTGGGCACGTTTTTCAACGTCAAGTTTAAGTAAATGAGTCAAGCCTAAGCCCAGATCTAAGCTTTCGATAAAGGCTGCAATATCAACGGGGTAGGCTGATTCTATAAAGTAATTTATTTCTGTTGAATCAGCCTGGGCTTCGGGAATTGAAACACCTTGATACAGGTTACTTGTACTCATAAATCTCTCCAACGAAGATCCCGTTGAGTATGGGGTATTGGTCTAATATTAAGCCGTTGAAGCTATTATAGTTAGCTAGGCTTAATTGATTTTTTGCGTGCAGATGCGTGGCGTTCGCGTAATTCAACATCGATATATTTATCTGTAATTGCGCTCGAGCCGTGACCTGCATCATCACGCACATGCTCACGAGGGCGTCGCTTAACATCATCAGAAATACCCGTGTGCCTTAACCAGTGAACTGTCGCGGTTTTTAAACGCTCAGAATCTTCGGTAAAGCCATCTTCGATCATTCTTTTCACGGCTGCATCGAAGCAGGTTTGAACGATATTTCTAATTTGACGTGTACTTGAAATGCCACCAGAGCCTCGTGTTTTAGGGATTAGCGGTGTTTGTTCTCCAGGGTAGGGTAATACGGATAGGTTACGATAGGTGCGATATCGTTTTAAAGCGGTAAGCATTTCGTCACTGACCGAAACCGAACGCTCTTTATTACCTTTACCGACAGTAATGAACCACCAATTTCCATCCATGTCGAGCTGAAAATCACCCATTTTAGGGTACCAACGATCACTTTGAGTGAGCTCTGATATACGTAAATACATGCCGTAGAGTGCATTCATAACAAATAGTGTTCGCTCGTGTATTAATGCATTTTGTTCGGCCATGATCTCGGCGGTTTCTATTACATACTCCCACTGAAGGTCTGAGAGGCGGCGAATTTTCTCACTTTGTTTTTTTCGGATGAATTTACTTTTTTGACGTATCAACGAAATAGGGTTTACGTCACTGTGCTCTTCTTGAATCAGGAAATTGAAAAAGCTACTAAGAATCGAAAAAATGGCCTGAAATGACTTTTGAGATAATGCCCAGTTACTAATATCTGGGGCTTGCTCCGCTGAGTATTCAACTTTACCTACTTTTGAAACAAAAGGGCGCCACTCAGGATTTACGACTCGTTTGCCGTGATGTTCGGTAAAACGTGAGACTGTTTTTAATCCTATCCATTCTTTAGGTGGGTGTTGGCAAAATGCTAAAAAGTCATCTATTTCTGCGCGTCGTATATCTCTAAGGCTAACACCTGCAACAAACCACGCCCACTGCAATAGGCGTTCAACTTCTCGGCGGTAAGAGGCAAAAGTATCAGCGCTTCCTCTGTAGCTGCAGAGAAACTCACACGCAATAGTATAATCCGATAACGCATTTGTCGGCGCATCTGATTCAATTCGCGCCACCACAGAAGGGTTCTTTTCGTACTTTTCTTCTAGCATCACTTTGAGTGTATCAAACAAAGGTAATGGTTTTTTATGTTTTGATTTCAATCTATTAGCCGTTAAACTTAATGTTAATTATTATGATTGATAGTGTGTGAATTATGATGCTTTAAAGTGTCTTAGCGAAAAATATCATCACGTTAAGTTTTATCGAGTTCTTCAGCGAGGTAATCTAATAATAATCGAACCTTGGGTGATAAGTTCCTATTCTGAGGATACAAGGCCCAAACCCCTTCGTCTGACTCCCGGTTATTTTCTAATAAAGATACTAGTTCACCTGTTTTAATAAAGGGTAGTACATAGTAGTCGGGTAATTGAACAATACCTATCCCTTTTAATGCGGCATCCACTAAGGCGCGACCACAATTGCATTTAATATTGCCTTTAACCCGTATATTACGAACTTTACCTTGCTCCTGAAAGTGCCAGTAATCCAGTGTACCCTGAAGGCAGTTGTGACGGTCAAGCTCAGATAGTGAGTGCGGTACACCAAACTTAGCAAGATATACTGGTGATGCACATACATATTGAGTGCGTGACGCTAAACGCCTTGCCATCATACTAGAGTCATCGAGCTTACCTAATCGAATAGCAAGATCGAACCCTTCGTCAATTAGATTAAGCTTTTGATTAGTTAAATGTAGTCGTACATCGAGTTCTGGATACTTTAAAACAAAGTTATTGATTAATGGTGCTATAGGGTTTTCGCCATACGTGACTGGCGCGGTGATTTGTAATTTACCTTTAGGGATTCTTTGCAGGTCAGTTATAGCACGCTGGGCTTCTTGAAGGCCATCTAGTGCTAGTCTGCAATGTTGATAGTATATGTTACCAACTTCGGTAACCGATACATTGCGAGTGGTTCTATAAAAAAGCTTGGTGGCTAATCGTGCTTCAAGCGCGCTGACTTGCCTACTGACTTGAGCCGTCGATATTGCTAGCCGTTTAGCGGCTGCAGTAAAGCTTTCCGTCTCTGCGACGGCTACAAACTCACTAACACCTTCCCAGTCGAACATTGCTACTTCACCTCTAGGACTGTGCCAAAAGACTGATAAAAACGAATCAGCATTGGCGCTATATTCAACTAAGCTTAACACGATCTAATTTACTCGCAGAAGCTTTATTATTACTCAGCAGTAAAAGTGAATTGATAAATAGGGGGATTATCTTCTTTATCGGTTATCGCTAAACTATCATTCATTGGAATTAAGCGATGATCTTAAATTTCTTAGTTAATTATTAATAGGAACTCAAATGACAGCACAAACAATCAAATCAAAAGCTGCAGTAGCTTGGGCCGTTGGCCAACCATTAACCATGGAAGTGGTTGATGTCATGCCGCCACAAAAAGGCGAAGTTCGCGTAAAAATTATTGCCAGCGGTGTTTGCCATACTGATGCATTTACGTTATCTGGCGATGATCCAGAAGGTATTTTCCCTTGCATCCTGGGTCATGAAGGCGGCGGTATTGTTGAGTCTGTAGGCGAGGGCGTTACCAGTGTTAAAGTGGGTGATCATGTTATTCCGCTTTACACGCCTGAATGTGGCGAATGCAAATTCTGTAAATCAGGTAAAACCAACCTTTGCCAAAAGATACGCGAAACACAAGGCAAAGGCTTAATGCCAGATGGAACCACTCGATTCTCTAAAGATGGCCAACCTATTTATCATTACATGGGGTGCTCGACATTTTCTGAGTACACTGTACTGCCCGAGATTTCATTAGCTAAAGTAAACCCTGATGCGCCACTTGAAGAAGTATGCTTGCTGGGTTGTGGTGTTACCACGGGTATGGGGGCCGTTATGAACACCGCTAAAGTTGAGGAAGGCGCGACAGTCGCCATTTTCGGTTTAGGGGGGATCGGTCTATCTGCGATCATCGGCGCAACAATGGCGAAAGCAAGCCGGATTATTGCGATAGATATTAATGAAAGTAAATTTGAATTGGCGCGCAAGTTGGGCGCTACTGATTGTATAAACCCTAAAAATTATGACAAACCGATTCAAGACGTCATTGTTGAATTAACCGATGGTGGAGTTGACTACTCGTTTGAGTGTATTGGTAACGTTAATATCATGCGTTCAGCCCTAGAGTGCTGCCATAAGGGATGGGGCGAGTCGGTAGTCATTGGTGTTGCAGGTGCAGGCCAAGAGATATCGACTCGACCATTCCAGTTAGTGACTGGGCGAGTTTGGAGAGGTTCTGCCTTTGGTGGTGTTAAAGGTCGTTCTGAGCTACCTGAATATGTAGAGCGTTACTTGGCGGGTGAGTTCAAGTTAGATGACTTCATCACCCATACCATGGGGCTAGATAAGGTTAACGAAGCGTTTGATTTAATGCACGAAGGCAAGAGTATTCGGTCTGTTATTCACTTCGATAAATAAACAAACCTTTATTTCAGCTGCTCATTTATGAGTGGGCAGCTGGTTTACGGTTTACTTATTCAGGGAGAGTAGGTTATGACAATTGAAAATTTAAGTAGTAATAAAACGTTTGGTGGCTGGCATAAGCAGTATAGCCATGTATCGTCATCACTAAATTGCACAATGCGTTTTGCTATTTATCTTCCACCTCAAGCATCAAGTGGTGAGAAAGTGCCCGTGCTGTATTGGTTGTCGGGCCTAACCTGTACCGATGAAAACTTTATGCAGAAAGCCGGCGCGCACCGTATAGCGGCTGAATTAGGCATTGCTATTGTAGCACCCGATACCAGTCCGCGAGGTGAAGATGTTGCAGACGATGAAGGCTATGATTTAGGTAAAGGTGCAGGGTTTTATGTAAATGCTACTGAGGCGCCTTGGCGTCATCATTATCAAATGTATGACTACATTGTGAATGAGTTACCGGCGTTGATTGAATCTACTTTCCCGGTGTCTAATAAACGGGCTATATCTGGTCATTCGATGGGGGGGCACGGTGCACTCGTTATTTCGTTACGAAACCCTGAACGTTTTACATCTGTATCGGCGTTTAGCCCGATTAGCAACCCGTCAAATTGTCCTTGGGGTAAAAAAGCCTTTACCGCGTATTTGGGTGAAGACAGTAAAACGTGGCGCAACTACGATGCAAGTATTTTAATGCGCGAAGCGACTCAAAAGGTACCCGGTTTAGTTGACCAAGGGTTAGCAGATGACTTTTTAACAGAGCAATTAAAACCTGAGTTACTTGAAGCCGCGGCAAAAGCAAGTGATTACCCATTAGAGGTTCGCCTCCATGAAGGTTATGACCATAGCTATTATTTCATCGCGAGCTTCATTGAAGATCATCTTCGTTTTCACGCTGATCATTTACAACGGTAATAACTAACACATTGTTCAACCAATGATCGCTTAAGCGTGACGTTGCTTAGTTGACATTAAAATGAAATAAAACTGTCACTAAAGATACACACCCCCTAGATATTGTTAATAAAAACAAAAGGGGGGTGATGTTATGAGCTTTAAACGACTAATAGCGACTAATGATAGTTTGGCTACTGAGCCAGTTGATGCCAATAGTCCGGTAGATCAGCGTAAGCCTGTTTTAACTGATAGCTTAGATAACTTATATGGCATTAATCACTTTTTTGCCGGATTTATTAAAGCTTATCCTCATCTACAAGGGGTTGAGTTTGTAGAGCAAATTCTTGAACATTTTAACTTTTCCTTCCAAACGCCTTGGAAAGAAAGAGAAAACATACCCGCAGAAGGCCGGGTCATTATCATATCGAATCACCCTTTAGGGACGCTTGATGCGCTTGCACTCTATAAGTTAGTAAGTGATGTGCGACCTGACGTGAAAGTGGTTATAGAAGGCGATCAGAGTCTACCCAAAGCGATCAAATCCTCGCCGCTTGCTCATCTTATTTTGCCTTACAAACCGCACACTGACTTATCTTCTGATTCCTGTCTAAACGAAAATAACCCTGTTGTTGACTACCTTGCCGAAGAAGGTGCGTTGATTATTTTCCCTTGTCAGGATATGTCGCGTATTCGACCAACAGGTGTGAGTGATCCAAAATGGCGATTTGATTTTTTGCAGCTTGCATTATCAACACAGTCGCCTATTTTACCGCTGTTTATTGATGCCAAAAACTCAGCCTTGTTTTATGGGTTATCAGCCATTTATAAACCACTATCGTCCTTAATAGTTGTACCAGAAATGTATAAGCAAACTCGCAAATCTGTGAGTATTCGTGTCGGTGGTTTAATTGCTAATGATACGTTTAAACAAAGCGGTTTACCGTTAAAAACTCAAGTTAAGCTTTTCAAAAAGCATGTCTATAAAATAGGAAAAGGTAAACAAGGAATTTGGCCTTCACAGACAGCAGTTGCTCATCCTGAGCCACGTAAGGCATTGAAACAACTGATATCGTCTCAACTACATTTAGGTAAAACCAGTGATGGTAAGCAAATTTATTTATACCAACACTCAGGTAGTAGCGCTGCATTAAGAGAAATAGGGCGCTTACGCGAGATCTCATTTAGAGCTGTGGGAGAGGGAACAGGTAAAAGGCGTGATATTGATCAGTATGATGCGGTTTATAGCCAGTTAGTGTTATGGGATGAGCAAGACCTCGAAATTGTTGGGGCGTATCGCTTAGCCGCTGCTAGAGACATTATTAACAATAATGGCGTACACGGTTTATATAGTGCGTCGTTGTTTGACTATGAAGAATCAATATTACCCATATTAGAGAAAGGTGCAGAGTTAGGCCGAAGCTTTGTTCAACCTAAATACTGGGGCAAACGAAGCTTAGATTATCTTTGGTATGGGATTGGTTCTTTTCTGGGTCAAAACCCAGATATTCGATACTTATTTGGCCCTGTTAGCCTATCTAATGACATGCCAAAAGCAGCAAAAGACCTGATGGTTTACTTTTTTACATTGTATTTTGGTCAGCTAAAACATCAGGACGACTTCTTAAAAGCGTCAGGATGTATAGCCGAATCTAGCGTAAACAAAGCAAATATCACTCCATTGGCACGCTCAAAAACACCTTATCGGTTATCGTCAGATTTAATAAATCACCTTAAAATCCAGTTTTTAGGTGATGATTACAAACAAGATTTTAAAACCTTAAAGCACATTATGTCTAATATGGGGTGCAGTATTCCTACATTGTTTAAACAATACAGTGAGCTGTGTGATCCAGGGGGGCTGATCTTTTTAGACTTTGGAATCGATACGGGGTTTGGCGACTGTATAGATGGCCTTGTTATGGTTGACGTGACAAAGATAAAGCAAAAAAAACGCGCACGATATATGCCTGATGGTTTACTAGAAGGATAAACGATGTTTTATTCACTGTGGCAAGCAAGCAATGTTTTATGGACATTGCACTCTAGAGCTCACTTAACCAGTAACGATATAACAGAAAGCCGTTTTTTTTGTTCTTATCCGATCGCCGTTAACGATAAGGAGGTTATGGTCGATCAATACGAACCCATAGAGCCTTATGCGGGTACGTTAGTGGTGATTCATGGTATGTCGCCCAAGGGTAAACAAGATCCGCGAGTAATGCTGTTATGTTACGCCCTCAGAAGAGTCGGGTATCGCGTTATTGCGCCCGATATAGAAAGCATAAAAAATCTAATGATTTGCTCATCTCAAGTTGGTGATATCGCTAGCACATTGAGCGCAATAGTAAAAAACAAAACGCTAACACCTAGGGGGACTATAGGGTTAATGGCACCTTCATTCTCGGGTGGTATGTGCCTTGCCGTCGCGTCATTACCTGAACTTAAAAATCATGTCACAGCCGTGTGCGCTATTGGTGCATTTACTGAAGTTAATTCCGTGATGAATTACCTTCTTAATGATGATACTGCAGACCTTTACGGACGGTTTATTGTATTAAAAAAAATTGTACCCCTGGTCTGTGATGACTATGCGTTATTTGAGGAAGCGCTAGATGCAGCGATTAAAGATAACCTCAATGAAGTTAATTTTGATGAGTTTACCAATGCGTATAATTGTTATTTAAGCTCCTTAACTGAGCAAGACAGACAAAAAATCAGACGGTTATTTCATGATGTCGCTTACAGAGAGCAATTGTTTAATTCAAGCAAGCGTTATTTATCGGATGAATTAAAAGGCTTGGATATCATTAGCCGTATTAAAGACCTCTCAGCCAATGTTTTGTTACTTCACGGCAATAACGATAATGTAATTCCTCATCATCAGTCAGAAAGGCTATTTCATAAACTCAAAGATTTAAAGAAAAAAACGGAACTTGTAGTAACCCCCTTTATAAGCCACGGAGATACTCAATTTAAACTATCTCAGTTGACTGACATCATGAAACTTATTAAGGGATTCTCTCGATATTTTCGTAATGTTTCTCGTTTAAATACATAAACACTGACATTAATCAGGATGAGTATGTTCACTAGGACGTTAAGAGAATGTTTGCCTGAGTTAGTTCAGTTAGAGCGATTTATTGCGCGGGCTCGTTTTAAGGTTAACCATGAGTCATCGGTTGCGTTTAAAGACCTTTCATTGCCAATTTATAGCGTTGAAGTTATGCCCTTTAAAGCTGGATTGCCGACCGTTATTTTTACTGGTGGTATTCACGGCATAGAGCGGATTGGAACCCAGGTCTTGCTCGCTTACATGGACATGCTATCGACTAAACTCTCATGGGATGCAGGGCTACAACATCAACTAAGTGTCCTTAATATTATATTTATTCCCATCGTTAACCCAGGGGGAATGTATCTGAATAGGCGCGCCAACCCAAAGGGGGTCGACTTAATGCGCAATGCGCCTATTGAGGCGGAGACACAACCCCCACTATTGGGCGGTGGACAACGGTTATCCTCTAAACTCCCTTGGTATTGTGGTAATACAGTGTATGGGCTTGAACAAGAAAGCCAAACATTAATGGATATTGTTGAACGTTATGCACAACAGTCACCCTTTACTATCAGTACCGACTGTCATTCAGGCTTTGGGCTGCGTGATCACTTGTGGTTTCCATATGCTTACAGAAAGCGGCCCATAGCCGCACTCGATAAGCTCTATGCGTTAAAGCTCTTACTCGACAAAACATATCCGCATCATGACTATGTGTTTGAGCCCCAATCTCTCAGCTATATAACTCATGGCGATTTATGGGATTACATATACAAACGGCATAAAAATAATAATGAATCTGTTTTACTGCCACTAACGTTAGAAATGGGGTCTTGGAATTGGGTAAAAAAACACCCTATACAATTATTGAGCTTTGCTGGCTTGTTTAATCCTATTGTTCCTCATCGGCAAAGAAGAGTCTTGCGCCGTCACTTAATGCTTTTTGATTTTATATGTTCAGCCGCCATTGCACATAAAAAGTGGATACCCAAGAAAAAACAAAAACAGCGTATGTTCCAGGCCGCTGAGCAATTTTGGTATAGGGCCTCTCCTTGATGATGACTATTGTGCTATAAAGTTGGTACAGTAGCGTTAATGGCCAGTGAGCCAAACATACATATCAAAGAGTATTAAACGAACATGACGGACAAGCACATTGACGCCGGTTTTAACCACGATAATAGCTACGCTGATAAGCTAAATGGGTTTTATGTTCCCTTTATAGGCGACAAAGCCCCTAACCCTCAGTTGGTTAAATTAAATACTGAACTGGCAAGGGTCATTGGGCTTGATATAGATAACCTAGACAGAAAGACAATTGCTTCGATTTTATCCGGCGGTACTGCTATAAACGGTGCAGCTCCGCTAGCGCAAGCCTATGCAGGGCATCAATTTGGTGGGTTTAGCCCGCAGCTCGGTGATGGTAGAGCGTTATTGTTGGCTGAAGTGATTGATATTAATGGCCTCCGACGCGATGTTCACCTCAAAGGCTCCGGCCGTACGGCTTTTTCTCGCGGGGGGGATGGCAAAGCCGCGCTTGGCCCTGTATTACGAGAATACCTATTGGGCGAGGCAATGCACGCCCTTAATGTACCGACAACACGCGCACTAGCGGTGGTTATCACAGGCGAAAAAGTATGGCGTGAGGGCCGTCAAACAGGGGCAGTATTAGCGCGTGTTGCTTCAAGTCACTTAAGAGTCGGTACTTTTGAATATTATGCCGCACAAGCTCAACCTGATAAGGTTAAACGGTTGGCAGACTATGCGATTGATCGGCATTACCCTGAACTTAAAGCATCAGAAAACCGCTACCTAGCATTCATCCGTGCCGTAAGCGAAAGGCAAGCAACCTTGATCGCAAAATGGATGCATATTGGGTTTGTGCACGGAGTTATGAATACCGATAACATGACGATTTCAGGTGAGACCATTGACTACGGTCCCTGTGCATTTATCGACCGTTATAGCCCCACAGCTGTTTTTAGCTCAATTGATAGGCAAGGGCGTTATGCCTATGCTAACCAGTCGTCAATAGCACAATGGAATCTTGCTCGGCTTGCAGAATGCTTGTTACCTTTAATTGACCCTGATAATGACAAAGCGGTGAAGCTCGCCACTCAAGAAATCATAGATTTTAAGCAGCGGTATGAGGCTTTATGGCTATCCGGCATGCGAATGAAGCTTGGGTTAATGACTACTCAAGAGGATGATTTGGATCTCGTTACCGAACTGCATACTACCATGGAAGGCCAGCACGTTGATTTCACGTTGCTGTTTCGTAACCTGTCAGAGGTACTGCTTGGGAATACTAACGCGGCTCGAGACTTATTTGATGACCCTGACTCATTTGATGTGTGGCAATCTAAATGGCTTAAACGTATAGATTCTGAATCTGTCAGCAATGACGATAGAGTCAACGCTATGAATGCGGTAAACCCTCTATACATTCCAAGAAATCACAAGGTTGAAGAAGCACTTCATGCCGCAGAATTAGAGTCAAATTATGAACCCTTTGAAAAGTTGATTGAGGTGCTTGCACAGCCCTTTACAAAGCGAGAAGGGTTAGAAGAATATGCTGTACCCGCGCCGCTAGATGCTAGCCCTTATAAAACATTTTGTGGGACTTGATATTGCTGAAACAATCGCGCCGCTTTGACGCGAAAGAATCAGCTTTATAGCCTGTCGCCCTTACGATGATTGGGGAAAAGTAATAATGGAACACCTACCACAAATCCTTCTTCTTCTAGCGGTTGCGATCACCATTGTCGTCACATTTCAGCGCTTACATATACCTACTAGCTTAGGCTATCTTTTGGTTGGCGTAGTGGTTGGGCCGTTTACAATGGGCCCGGTCGTTTCTATGCCTGAGCTGCATACATTAGCTGAATTTGGTGTTGTGTTTTTACTCTTTACGATCGGCTTAAACTACTCCATTCCTCAACTTAATGCCCTTAGGCATCAGATTCTTGGCTTAGGCATAGGGCAGGTTGCGCTGACTACTTTGGTTGCTGCCATTGTAGTGTGGTTGGCAGGTTTATCTATTCCTGCTGCATTTGTGTTTGGTGCGGTTTTTGCTCAATCATCCACAACGATTATCTCGAGCTTATTATCTGAGCAGAACGAAGAGAATACTCAGCATGGCCGGCTAGGGTTGGCTATGTCTGTCTTTCAAGATGTAACCGCTGTTCCGTTTCTTGTTATTATTCCTGTACTGGGCGTTTCAGTGGCTGCGGATGTATTAACAATGACGCTTGTTTGGTCACTCTTAAAAGCAGTACTCGCGTTTGTATTAGTCTTTTTTGCAGGCCGTTGGTTATTCGGACCGTTATTCCACTTAGTGGCAAAGCGAAACTCATTAGAAACATTCACATTAGCGATTTTATTAGTGTCGTTAATTGCAGCATGGACCACCCATAGCCTTGGCCTTTCTTTAGCATTTGGTGGTTTTTTGGCGGGCATGATGTTGGGAGAAACTGAGTTTCGTCATCAAGTTGAGTCTATTGTAAGCCCGTTTAGAGATGTATTACTCGGATTGTTTTTTATTGGCATCGGTATGCGTTTTGACCCTACATCCATCGCCCCCATTTGGGAGTGGTCGCTACTCGGGGCGATGCTTATTTTAGTGAGTAAAATACTCATAGTGGCAGGTTTAGTTCATCGGGTGACTTCCGATAAGCAAGTCGCTTGGCGTACAGGGTTGATGTTGAGTGTCGGTGGCGAGTTTGGGCTTGCGCTGATTGCCATTGCTATTGATGCTTCGGTTTTAGATATGACGCTAGGCCAAATTGCGATTACTTCTGTATTGCTTTCAATGGTGGCAGGGGCCTTATTAATTCGATTTAATGGGGCTATCGTTAATACATTCTTCAAAGATACCGATAACAGCCTAGCGTCAGCAGAACGGAGCAGTAATAGTCCAGAGGCACGAGTGATTATTGGTGGATATGGGCGAGTTGGACATACTATTGCCGTGTTATTACACGCTAAAGGTGTTCCTTTTGTGGCTGTTGACACCGATCCTCAGAGAGTCGCTCAAGGCAGAGCCGATGGGCATCAAGTTTTCTATGGTGACATCACTGACCCAGGGTTACTCGCCGCCATTCATGTCGAGAAGGCCTCACTTTTAGTCATCTCAGCCGATAAGGTAGAAGCGGCATTGGCTACATTAACGTATATGAAAAGGTCGTGTCCGCAAGTACCGGTAATAGCGCGAGCTAAGGACCTTCAATCGTGCACTCGTTTACTTAATGCCGGTGCAATACATGCGTATCCTGAGACGATTGAGGCGAGTTTAAGTCTTGCTGCAAGTGCATTAAATATGCTGAATGTTCCTATGGAAGAGGTTGATCAGATTGTTCAGGGAGTACGGGATTGGGGTTACCGCCCCATTATGGAAGATGATTCGAAAACAAATAAGTGAAGTGGAATATAAAGGATTTAGTAAAGAGCGGTGGCTATGGTAAAAGTGCTTTGGTTACTGTGACAGGGTCAGCCTGCATAGTACTCACCATAATTATCTCTTATATACTTCTGCAAAGTATGGGTTGATTTAGTAAATTCTATCCCTGCAATTTGCTTACCCAATAGTTGGGATTGAGTCCATTTTATAACGCCTTTTATACTGCCTATGATTGGAGAGGAAAGTTCTATTTGGTCGCCAGAATGCAGCGTCTCTCGCGTTTGTATTTTAATACCGTTGGTAGAAATATCCTTCGTATTAATATAAAACGCCTTCTCGCCTGATTTCAGTTCCATCACCAACACACGATTAACGCGAGGATTTTTCCGTAATGCCGCTAAGAGCTGCTCCCTTTGTGTTTTTTGAATAAAATAGCTAATGCCACCACCCACAAATAGACCTTTTAAAAATCCGACTGAAAATAAAAAAAACAGTTTCCAGTCGCTAAAATAATGCGTTAAAACTGAAACGCTCTCTGGAATTCTATTCCAGCTAAACGCTATAGAGATAAGTACTTGAAAGACAGCCATGACAACACCAAGAACAATGCCATAAAATAGAGAGGATACAACTACTTCTTTACGGTCATAACTCGCATTGTTTAATGCTTTAATGACGACAATAGACAGTGTTGAAAACGACATTGCTAAGCAAATTCTTGCTATGGGTAACTTTTCAAGGCTTAACGCGAGATCTCGAACAATTACAAAAAATACAAAAGAGGCTAACGTCGCAAACAGTAACGCAATAAAATATGTAAACATGCCTACTTTAACATCAGCTGACGGCATTTTTTTAATAACAATGCCCACAAAAATAGCGATTGAAAATGAAATAATACTGCCCGTTGTCCAGCTAACAAATTTAGCAACGTCTAGGTATTGTCGTTCAGGTTGATAGAAATCTAAAATTAATAACAATGCGGCGACAGAGCTGATTGAAATTAAAATCACACCAATAAAACACAGTGAAATTGCATCTTTGATGCGGATTTCTGAACTGTCATGCTGACTTATTACAAAGCCTAAGTTTTTGAAGGCAGTATATTGAGCGTCTTTACGGGGGTATTTTTTTATAACATGTTTACAAATGCATTCTACAAAGTAGAGCGATAGCTCCTCTAGTTCATGTTTGTATTTATTGAATTCATTTTCATTAAAGCTGGGAGACGTAATAATTCTGCCTAACTCTTCAATTCTAATACCTTTCGTTTTTAAGTCATTTACTGTTAAGTCTAGGCATAACTCTTTGACGATGAGTAACAAGCTAGCGCACTGAATATAGTACCAGTCAATTGAGCGAGCAGCTTTTTCTTGGTCAAGGTTCTCTATTGAAAGAGCGAATCGAGATTGTTGCTCAGATCGTGTGATTTCTCTTTTAAGCTCGCTTAAAATACGGGGTGTTGGCATAAAGGCATTAGAGCGAATAATGCCACGTGTTATTTCTTTAACAGATTGAGGGATTCGCGCCCATACATGCAGTTTTTTTCGCCATTGCTCATCGTAAGGGGATACCATCGGTAAGGTTGAAATTATAAATACAGCAATGCTGATAATTAAATATGAATGCGTTGCGATTCCATTACTTTGAGGCACTTGGGTTGCTTGAGTGTCGAGTACAACTTTAAGTATGTCTAATAATTGTGGGGAGTTACGAACGATTAACGTCAAAACGAAAAAGGTGAGTATGTAAATTAAGCAATAGCCTTTAAATCTGGGGCCATCAATATAATCACTTGGACTTCCAGTAAATAACTTACTTTGCTCAGCCGGCCATTTATTAAATCTTGTACCGACGACGACAGATAGAAATAGAGCACTAAATAGTATATCTATAATCTGATCCATGATTATTCCTTTAAACTATGCAAGTAGTCTTTAACCATACTGCAATAAAGGTTATTACCTCTTTAAATAGTTCAATAAGCGCTAAAGTGCAACTTTGGTAGGGGGGTATCTATGAAGTGAGGGGGGGGAGTAGGGGTTAGCCTATTTGTATTAAACCTGCATTTATTTTACTTTAAGGTGTCATAACAGAAGATATGGCAAAGGAGGCCGTTCAATTAGGTGTTTTTGATGTAATTGATAAACAGGATTTAAGTCCAGCCCTATTGGAACAAAGTATCAAATGCTCTCAACGACACAAACAAACTGAACTGTTTCTTGATGGTGATACCACCGTCAAAAACGAGCAATGCAATTAATCCGCCACTGAGCGATCGCTATTAAGCATCTTATTTACCCACTTATCATTGGTTTATCAAATCATCTATCTATTTCAAGCGCTGCCGTGAATCTTATTTTATTCAGGTGCAAAAAGTAGATTTCGTGTACACTCCGTAGCTAAGTTTTAAGCTATAGCGAAAGCGCTAGCCCTCTAACACCATGAGATAATATCTATGCAAAACCCAGACAAACCACGCGCTAAGCGTGCACTCATTGTTGCAGTGCAATTAGACAACGTTAGCGATGTAGAATTCGAATCTTCGATCGATGAGCTTGGGGAGCTTGCAAAGACATTAGGTATGGACGTTGTAGGGCAGGTGACTCAAAAACGTTCATCGTTCGACTCAACTGCTTATGTTGGTGTAGGTAAACGAGAAGAAATACGGCAGGTTTTACAAGCTGATCAAGCTGCAATAGATGCGCTGGCATATTCAAACCCATCAGAAGAAAAAGAAGCCGTAGAATATATTCTAGTGGATCATGAGATATCGCCATCTCAAGCACTGAACCTTGAAAATGAACTTGGCTGCGAAGTAATGGATCGGACGGTTGTTATTCTTGAGATATTTCACCGAAATGCTCGCTCACACGCGGCACAGGTTCAAGTTGAAATCGCTCGGTTAAGTTATATGGCGCCTCGTTTACGAGAGGCTGCCAAGCGAGAAGGGCCGTTAGGTCGTCAGCGTAGCGGTACTGGTGGACGTGGTAAAGGCCAATCGCGGAGTCAGCTAGATGCCAGAAAAGTGCGAGATCGCATTGCTGAACTGCAAAAAGAAATTGATACCATGGAGGCTGGTCGTGATATTCAACGATCACGCCGACAAGAACAAACTGGGCTTGCTCAAGTCGCGTTGGTCGGTTACACCAACGCAGGTAAATCTACCTTAATGCGAGCTTTAACTCGCAGTGAAGTGTTAGTTGCAAACCAATTGTTTGCTACGCTAGACACTAAAGTGCGTACTCTATACCCCGATAGTGTTCCGCGAGTACTGGTAAGCGATACAGTGGGCTTCATTAAAAACCTACCGCATGGTTTGGTGGCCTCTTTTAAGTCTACATTGGACGAAGCGCTTAATGCAACGCTACTACTACATGTTATCGATGCAAGCGACCCAGGATTTGAAATGCAGCTCGAAGTAACCGATAAAGTACTCGCTGAGATTGGTGCAGACACGGTTCCTCGCATTAAAGTATTCAATAAAATTGACTATTTAGGGGATGTCATAGCACAAGAAGAGCGTGTCGCAGAACTTCAATCTAAGTATCCCGGTTGTATTATTCTGAGTGCGCGTAACCCAGACGATATTGCTAGGCTGCATGAGTCAATTGTTAAGGCCTCTCAGCAAGGTCAGATTGAAACTGAGATATTTTTACCCTGGTCTGCACAGGATTTACGCGGCGAAATATTTGCTTCTTGTGAAGTTTTAGAAGAACGTGCCGATACCGAAGGGGCTTTTTTCCGTTTTCGCGCAACACCAATGATAGTCGCTAAATTGAATGAAATCGCAGATAAAGCACGTTAATTTAAATTATTGATTAGTCTATAAATCATTTAATATCAACGTTATGCAGTAATTTTATAATCCATTATCTAGCTTAATTACAATAAGGAGTCGTAATGGACACTCAAACATTCTTAACTCAATGGCATGAGCTTGTTAATACTAGAGACCTGAAAAAACTTGATGTCTTGCTGGATGATAACGCTGTTCTATTATCACCTGTATTACATAGCCCTAAAGAAGGTAAAGCAATAACCAAGATCTTCTTAACCGCTGCATTAAGTGTATTTGCTAATGAGTCATTTAAGTATGTACGAGAATTTAGTAATGCAGATAGTGTCGTTTTAGAATTTGAAACGGAGGTTAATGGCATCTATGTTAATGGTGTAGATATGATCAAACTAAATGAAGAGGGTAAGATTATCGAGTTCAAAGTGATGGTCCGACCTCTTAAAGCACTGAATATGATCAACGAGATGATGACCCAAATGATACAAAGCTTTTCTGGAAAGAAATAGGTTTACATGATGAAAAGCAAAGCAGGCCAATCTCAGGGGATTCTGTTATTTAAGTTAACACCCACTCAGTCTTTTGCGATAGGTACCCTAAAAATTCGTGAAATAGTGCCTTATACGCCATTAACCGTACTCCCTAAGTCCCATCGTTTTGTGCTGGGCGCAGCCAGTGTTCGTGGGCTAACAATACCTGTTATCGATATGGCCGCTGCGGTTGGTTATAAACCGTTAACTAAAGAAGAGATTCCTAACTGTTTTATTATTATTACCGACTGCCAACGAAAGACGATTGGTTTTCTTGTGCGACAAATTGAGCGCATTTCTGAATGTAGTTGGAAAGATATAGAGGCGCCTGCTAAGAATTTAGGCAGAAAGGCATTCTTAACCGGCGTAACTCGCATTGACGGCAAAGTAATACAACTGTTAGATGTTGAACTCGTGATTTCATTAGTATTTCCGAATACTGAAGCGGCAAACTTCCACTCACTTACTGACGTTCAAAGAGAGAAGCTTAAGCCGCTTAATATTCTATTAGTGGATGACTCTTTAGTGGCACGCGCTCAACTCTCAGATGCATTAGATCGAATGAATATTTCGTATCAAGTAACGGCAAACGGAAATGATGCACTCAATATCATGAAGCAAAATGCGAGTGAAAATTCTGCCATTGACCTCGTTGTCAGTGATATAGAAATGCCTGGTCTTGATGGCTATGAACTTACATTTGAAATACGTAATAATTCTTCACAGCTCGGAACGCCCTACATTATACTTCACACCTCTCTTTCAAGTGAGATCAGTGTTAGCCAAGCTCATCAAGTGGGTGCAAATGAAGCGTTAACTAAATTCGATGCAGGTGAACTGGTCCAAGCAATGCTACGTGGCGCCGAGTATAAGTCCGCAAACGTTTAAATAAATGTTTGTATAAAAGCGGGGAGTGCCACCTATAAAAACAGGTAATTAAGATGACCGAAAACTTATGGGAAGAAACGAATACATTTGAGCCGCAGACAACGTATAAACTGTCTGTTGGCGCACTCGAACTTTATATTAACCTACTGGAAAACGAGTGGACGTTTCGTCATAGCTATTTAACTCAGGACGAAACTAAAACCGAAAAGAAAATTGAACTCTCGGCGCTGAAGAAAAACACCCGCGATGACCTAGACCCTCTCCGTTTCATCAATGCCAATCAGCAGAAGACGTTACAATTTAGACCTCGCCTTGCAAACAAAAGTATCGTGGCTAAGCCATACATGCCAGTGTTCTTACCGTCACAACAAACAGTCACTATTTATATTAGTACGCCTATCTGGTTGGCTATATTTTTTGAAGGTCATAAACAACCCCTATTGGAGTTACCTACGTTTAAGCTATCCGATACTTGGTTTGGCCCAAGACCTCACAAAGGTGAGTTGTGCTACTCAAGTCGATTTAGTGGTCGAATTGATTTAAAAGCTTTACCTAAAAGAGCCAGCAGGATCATTACGCCGGTAAAAATCACTAACAACGGCGCAGATAATCTAAAACTTGAAAAGATATCAATACCTTGCGATTATTTAGCAGTATATTTAAATAAAAACAATGAGTTATGGACCCCTACATTGTCTATATTACGCGAAGTTGATCAAAATAAAACTAAAGTCGCTATTGAAAAAACACTTCATCCTTCACTAGAACAGGCTAGACGAGTAGGTGAGCCACGAGTGGCAGATCCATCTCGTTTACTTTCAAAAACAATTGATATGTTGTTTTCATAACTCTTTATTAGGAAACCTATCGTGATTTTAAAACCTTATATTTATGCAGCACTGTTACTTTTGGTCGGGTTTGTCATTGCCAAGATTGTTTCTACTAAGGGAACCGCTTATTTAGAAGAACGATTCTCAATAAAGAATAGCCTGGTGCTTAAACGATTAGTGTTTTATGGCGTATTAATACTATTTTTAATTTCAGCCTTACATCAGCTAGGGTTTGAACTAGGTGTACTGTTAGGCGCGGCAGGCGTTTTATCTGTTGCAATTGGCTTTGCCTCTCAAACATCCATGTCTAACATTATCAGTGGATTGTTTCTAATCGGCGAAGGAGCCGTTTCAGTGGGTGACTCGATTAAAGTTGGCAACACGGCCGGAGAAGTCATCAGTATTGACTGGTTATCTATTAAGTTAAGAACCTTTGATAATTTATATGTCCGTTTACCTAATGAATCCATAATTAAAACAGAAATGATCAACATGAGTCGCTTTAAAATTCGTCGCTTTGATTTAATGATATCGGTTGCGTACCAAGAAGATCTAGCGCTCGTTAAACAGGTTTTAATTAACTTAGTGAGTAAAGATACCGCTTGTTTAGATGATCCAGAGCCACAGGTGATTATCGAAGGGTTTGGTGATTCAGGTGTCAATATTAGATTAGCGGTTTGGGCAAAGTCTGAAGAGTTTTTGAAATTTAAAAGTACCATGAATGAAAAAGTAAAAGCCGCGTTTGATCTAGCGGGTATAGAAATACCATTTCCTCATATTAGTTTGTACGCCGGTGAAAAATCTCTGCCACTAGAAGTTGCTGTTACTAATAGAGTGTCTAAAGAAGAAGATAGTTAAAATAGCGATAGTTGGGTTATTGACAATATAGGGGGCTATTTACCCCTAACCACCTTGTAACATGTTGAAATAAATGATTCATATCTCGCATTAAATATTTCACCTTAATTTACCAAGCCATTTAATATGGCTTACTATTTATCGTGTCAGTTAGAATGTCTGGTTTTGCATTTGTTTAAGGGTTGCTTTAAATGAACGTGTTTTTTGTCTTTTGTAAAATAGGTATATTCCGTACATATTTACGTGTGCCCATGCTATAACTGATCCTCTACTTATTGCGTCAACCATTGCTTGTTTTTCCTCTTTATCTTCGGTCTCATAAAGTAAACTTGAAAGATATAGGTAATTCCAGAGAATGATGGCATTTTTTAAAAGAATCGTGCAAGAAACGGCTTTTTGAATTTCATCACCAAGGCCAACCTTAAGTACACCTTTTCTTCCAAAAAAGATGGCCTTTGACATTTTCTGCCCAAGTTCAACTCGATTTAGTTGCTTTCGTACTGATTTTTTAAGCTCTGTATCTCGTAAGTAATTTAAAATAAAAGTTGATTTTAGGAGTCGACCAAACTCTCTAACTGCCTGGTATAGTTTACTGGTTTTAGAACTACTCAAAGCTCTAAAAATGAGTGATGCCGAGCAATATCCCAACTTAATAGATGCCATTAGATGAAGAATTTCATCCCAATGAGTAAGTATCAATTTTTTGTTTACAGTTTGTTTAGGGGCAATAGTAAAGTTTGAATTTTTCTTAAGAGATTTTGATTCATAACCATATAAGGTTTGCTTGTGAATCCCTTTAATATGGGGTGCGAATGCTACATCTAAAAAATGCAAACCTGAGAATATTGCTTCTGTATACCCGTGTGTATCAGTAGAGTGAATATGTTCGAGGTCAGACTCTTTATATACGGACTCTTTAGAGGAAACTATGCCATCCATCATAAATGCGGCTTCTCTGTCAGAAGATGAGAGGACGTTAACATGAAAAAATGACTGTTTATTATCTACGAAACTGTTAACAGTGATACCTTGTTCTTTTCCGTAATACTTGTATGAATAATTGGCTAGTAATGAATTGACAGCTACAACTACTTTTTGACCATCACTGCTTGTATGTAACCTACCATCTAGTTTGGAGTATACTGAAGGTAGTGGGAGCGATTGTATTAACTCAACTATTTTGTTGTTCGCATTTTTTAAATTTTGATTCGACAACCAGAGTTTTTCAGTGTCTAGTAGCTGCTTAGACGTGATTTCTGGTGCCGCTTTTGACATATTGGTATGGCCTAGATTAGACCCTAAGCTAATAATTGTCGCGAATAGTAAACGTGTATCAATTTTATTAGCGCTATTCCTATTCGTTTGATGAGTAAATGCCTCAGTAAATTGCGTATGCATTTCTGCTTCAGAAAGAAGCTCATATAAAGATATTGATTTCTCTTCGTTTAAGAGGCCTGGAATAAAGCTTGATGCGTCATAATTAGCTTCATTATTCTTAAGAGTCCACTCACCATTTCTGCCAAGTTTAATGTCAGGGCATAGACCTAAACTTATTTCTTTATCCACGACCTTATATAAACTTGTGAGGTTGGTTCCTATATTAAGAAGGACATCCTTGCCTGTTGAATAATGATTTAAGTTCGCAGCAGCAATATACTCTTCTCTATTTTTGTTCCAAAGCTCCAGAGGGATTAGATAAGTCTTACTATTACGGTATCTGTAAGAATGCTCAAGTGTCAGTGTTCGATTCTTGAAACATTGTTCCATGATGACAAATAACATTGTCTTGTATTTGGAAATAACTGGAATTGAGTCATCGGACAATACAAGCTGTTTTTCTCGCTCTTTTAAATGTGCTAACGGAGTGTTGTCATCAATTTTTGTTATGTTAATTTTGTAGTGACTGATCGCTTTTAAAAGGTTCTCATTTGAACTAGACTCATCGAAAGTTAGGGCTCGTACTAAGGGACCTAGAGATTTCTGTAACCCTAAGTATTTGTTAAATATACAACTGTAGTAATTGTGATGATTTCGCCCCTTTTGAATTTCTATTTCCGATCGCTGAATTCTTTCAGTCAATTCAGGATTTTCTGCTTCAAAATATGCTTCGACTAGATGTACTACCTGTTCATTGCGCTGTGAAAATGAAATTAATTCATTTTTTGAAATAACTAATATTTGATCCAAAATTGCCCTAGTTGTTTTGGCTGTATTGGTTATTGACTGATGGGCAATTAAACTATCTTCATTCAACTGTTCATTATGTTTACGTTCTTCACCATTAGCTTTATTAACCGTGCTACGTATTTTCTTAATAATGGCATCAACAGCAAAGTCTTGTCGTTTATAAAATTGATCTCTTACAAACGCTGCCAGATGAAGGCATTTTTTATCTGAATTACGTAATTGTTTGATTTGACTAACATCAGAACTATAAACCCAATCAGAAAAGTACTGCGTTGCTTCTTCTGTCGCATTTAGCCCCTTAATTATGGGTTGAATTTCAAAAAATAGGTCACGGAAATACTCTAGAGCTTCTGCATTTTTTACCAAAGATTTTTCATTGTCAGATTGATCAATTCGTTTCAAATCGCCAAATCTTTGTGAGGACGGAGGGTTGTCTAATAAGTTCAAAAGCGAAGTTTTCTGACTTTCAGTCATTAACGTTTTGACCTTAACTAGTATAGATGACTCGTAATCAGTATAACTACGAGAAACAATATCAGACAGCTCAGCATAACTAGGAATTTCAGTTCTATTTTTCCAACAAAATGCTAACAACCCAAACAATACATCTTCGCTTCGTTTTTGTTTATCAACTAGCAACAATGAATGCTGCTCTAGTTCTAGCCGAGCACTTTCATTGTAAGATTTCCAGCCATAGGACTCTAGAATTAATGCTTTATGACGTTCAGCAGACTTCGAGGAATAGCGGGATAAATCTAAAGAACCCTTTAGACCCAATTCTTTTTTTGCATGATTAATATCTTTTTGTTTAAACTTTTTGATTTCAAAGAAACGTCCTTTCGCTTGAAAATATGCCCGTTGAAGAATATAACCCAAACGATTTTCAGGTGTACGAAAACTGCGTAATATTTTTCGAGTGTTAGTGTCTATGTTAAAAAAACAAATACGTTCATTTAAATTAAGTTGTGGTATTCCTTCGAAAGCTCGTCTTCTGCTTCTTGTTAGTATCTGTATTTTCGACATATAAATAGCTCTGAGAATAATTCATAATGTTACAATTTTGTTATTCAAAGATAAGACTACGACATCGTTTATTAAATATGCAATTCCATATTGATCTATATATATAACCAAATATTCAAAAACCTGTAGTGTACACTACAGGTTTTTGAATATTTGGTTATAATAAATATACTAGATATATCCTAATAGAATATATATTCAGATATGAGAACACATCACTCTCATCATCAAATATGTAGTACTATATGTTGTCTTACAGCTAACTAATGTTCTTTCTTATGAATCCCACCAGTGAACTATACAAATCATTATTATTGGCTTATGACCATTTTAATGAAGCTCTTTTTGAAAATAGCCTACCTCAAGTTATTTTTACAATGCAGCGTAAAAAAGGTGTTATGGGATATTTTGCAGCTGAACGCTGGGGAAATCTTGATGGTGATAAATGTAATGAAATTGCAATAAACCCTTCTTACTTTGCTAACTCAAGACTTATTGAGGTCATGCAAACTCTCGTTCATGAAATGGTTCATTGTTGGCAACATTGTTTTGGTACACCTGGTCGTGATTACTATCATAACCGTGAGTGGGCAGAGAAAATGATGCAGGTTGGGTTAATGCCCTCGTCAACAGGAGAGGTTGGTGGTCAAATTACTGGTCAGGTTATGGGGGATTACATAATAGAAGGCGGTAAATTTATTGTTTCATGTAAAATATTACAAAGTGATCAATCATTCCAATTGAACTGGATTGATAGAATGTCATTGCCAAGGCTTTTTGATCCAGTTATTGGAAGCTCTGCATTAGTTATAGGTGAGCAAAGTACAAAGGAAGAATCATCTGTAGTTAAGGGATTTTCCTTACCAAATACTAGCACCTCTACAGACTCAAATGTTCAAACAGTAAAATCTATATCCCCCGAAACTCCTTATTTAAATCAGTTACCAAATGACTTTTTGATACATGAAGCAGCAAAACGTCAGACTCGGTTTAGGTTTATATGTTCAGGTTGCGGAACTAAAGTATATGGGAAAGAAAAGCTCAATATAAGTTGTAATGATTGTGATCTGAAGTTTCATCGGGATTAGTAGTAGGAAGAGTGGCTTATAAAATGCGTTTAAAATGTCATTGGCAACGTATTTCTACTCCTTAGTTCTAGTAGCTCAGACTTGATCTGACAGTTACCCGTTTTTTACCGGTGTCTGTCAGTTTAGATTTGAGCTAAATTCTTTTCAGCCCAGATCGTTTTCCCATCAAGCATTGTTTCCTTTGGTGTGCGTCCACAGCACATTTTTCCCTGATGAGTTCGATCATTGTTATAATATTCCATCCATTCGTCCAGATCTTTTTGTAAATCCTCCATGGTTGAGTATAGTTTTTTCCTGAATGTGATCTGGTAAAACTCATTCAGAATAGTCTTATGAAAGCGTTCGCAGATACCATTTGTTTGAGTGTCATCGCTTTAGTTTTCGGCCACTGATAGATGTGGTTGTTCAGGGTGTTTTTGTCGGTGCTAGAGTTCTAGGCACTCCCGTTCCAGCCACTCATTCAATGCTTCTAGGGACTTAAACTTCGGTGCGGTATGCCATAACTGATATCGAGCATCGCGCACCTTCTTCTCGACTTGGCCTTTTTCCCAACCCGCTGCGGGATTACAGAACTCCGCTTCAAACAGGAAGTGGCTGACCATGCTTTGGAAGCGACGATTGACGTCCCGCTGCTTTCCACGCCTTACCTTATCCACCGCCGTTTTCATGTTGTCGTAGATGCCTCGTTCAGGCACGCCGCCAAATACGCGAAAGGCATGATTGTGTGCGTCAAACAGCATCTCGTGCTTTTGCTTGTAGTACGCTCGAAGGAAGAACGCGCGACTATGGCTTAGCTTGAAGTAAGCCACTTGCAAACACCTCTTCCTACCATTGATCGTGGCAAAGTCTTCGCCCCAGTCAAACTGAAAGGCTTCTCCGGGTGCAAACGTTAGCGGGACGTATACATGCTTGGCAGCTGTTTGTTTCGCTTCATGCTGGCCTTGTCGCCATTGCCGTGAGAACGCGGCAACACGATCATATGAGCCGGTATAGCCGACCTTCACTAAGTCCTGATAAAGCTGCTTAACGGATTTACGTTGCTTGCGATGTTTTTTGGTTTCGCGATGAAGCCAGCTGGTTAAGGTCTTCTCATAGTCATCCAATTTACTTGGTGACTTGCGGGCAGGATATCTGGGATCAATCTCTTTGTTGTTGATGTACTTACGAACGGTATTTCGAGATAGGCCCGTTCGTCGAGCTATTTCTCTAATCGGCATTCCTTCACGGAAATGCCAGCGTCGAATCACACTTAGTAGAGCCACGTCTATCACTCCTTTTCTCCTGCTTTTATTGAAGCAGGAGAAAAGGAGTGATAGAGGTGGGTCAATATTCGATGCAAATATGGGGGGTTAATGGGTCAGTTTTGGGTGCAAATCAACAGTTCTCACTCCGCCTCAAGTGATTAATTGATTAGTGCACTCAAGTACAATCATGACTGCTCAGGTTAGAAAGAATGCCACATTGTTTGACCGTTCTCTGGTCAGAGCAGCTATTGCGTAACGACTTGAGTTGCTTTCGAAGGCTTTGCAAGTCGCTGATACGCTGCTCCACTTCGATTACATGACTATCAATCATTCTATTAATATCATCACAGCGTTCATCAGGTGAGTCACTTAGCTGCAACAGCTGTCGAATCTCAATAATAGAAAGGTCAAGGCTACGACAATGCTTGATAAACATGAGTCTTTCGACCGTGCTCTTATCATAAAGGCGAAAGTTACCTTCACTCCGTGCCGAAGCACAGATAAGCCCTTCTTTATCATAGTGGCGAATGGATTGGACTGTACAGTTAGTTTGTTTCGCAAGCTCTCCAATTTTCAAATTTATTCTCACCCACTTGACTCTATTGTTAGTATAGAGTTTAAACTGATGAAAATTTTGGTACAAGGATAAATTATGACTGATAAATGTTGCGGCGGCTGCCAAAGCCAAAATCCCCCTGATGAAGAAAGTTACACACCTGATTTGACTGAATTGAGTCAGGATATTAGCCACATCAGTGAATTTACGGTACCAAAGATGGACTGCCCTGCTGAAGAGAACATGATCCGAATTGCGCTTGAACCTATTCAGCCAACAGTCATCCTAGACTTTGATACACCCAATCGCTATCTGAAAGTTTATCATTCTGATAATTTACAAGAAGTGGAGTCACGTCTAGCATCCCTTGGTTTGGGTGCCCGCTTGAATAGCACGCGACTTACTAAGGAAGACGAGCTGAGTAGAGCCTCGATATCAGCTATCGAGGCAGACGCCTCAGAGTCGCGAGTACTCAAACAATTACTAGCCATTAACGCCGTGATGTTCTTGATTGAGATAGTCGTTGGTTGGTGGGCTCAGTCTACTGGGTTGATCGCTGACTCTCTAGACATGTTCGCGGATGCCGCTGTTTATGGCGTAGCGTTGTACGCAGTGGGTCATAGTATCCGAATGAAAGTTCGAGCAGCTCATTTCGCGGGTTGGTTGCAGTTGATTCTAGCATTCGGGGCATTGTTCGAAGTCGGTAGACGCTTCTTGTACGCTAGCGAGCCTGTCTCAACGTTGATGATTGGTTTTGGTGTGGTTGCATTGGTTGCCAATACCGCTTGTTTATTGCTGATTGCAAAGAAGAAAGACAGTGGTGCACATATGAAAGCAAGCTGGATCTTTTCAGCCAATGATGTCATTGCGAATCTAGGGGTTATCTTGGCAGGTGCATTGGTGGCATTTACCGGGTCAAGATACCCCGATTTAGTCATTGGTTTGCTAATAGGATTGGTTGTTTTAAATGGTGCCCGCAAAATTTTAAAGCTGAAACATAACTAGCGCGGTGGATAATGTAACAGTGACAAGGCAAGGAGCAGTAATGCTTAAACATGTGTTCTTAACAGATAAACCAATCCAAAAAGTGAGTGTATTTTTAATCGCTGCGTTTATGGTTTTATCAATTGATCAACTCAGTAAGTTTATTATTGAAATAGAGATCGTGTATGGAAGCGGTATAGAGATCACTAGCTTTTTTAATGTGGTGCATTTAAAGAACGAAGGCGCTGCATTTAGCTTTTTGTCTGAGGCAGGAGGGTGGCAACGGTACTTTTTTGTGTCCATTGCTTTCGTTGTTTCTTGTTGGCTGATCTGGAGCTTAATGCAGAAACCGCATCGCAAGGAAGCGATAGGCTACGCTCTTATACTCGGCGGCGCACTCGCCAATATGACAGATCGAATAGTTCGTGGAGCCGTTGTTGATTTTCTTGACATACATTGGCAAGGAATGCATTGGCCAGCATTCAACTTTGCTGACATGTCAATTGTTATCGGTGTTTGCTTCATGCTGTGGAGCGGAATACAAAGAGACTCAACTCAAAAATCACGGTAACGCAGACTTATCCAAAGCCAGGGGTTCTTACTATGAAAATACTATTTCAATTCTTCGTCATGCTCCTCGTCACGCCACTGGTGTTTGCTGATGACTTACTTTCAAGAGATATTACAGTTTACAAAAATCCTGAATGTGGATGTTGTGTCAAATGGGTCGATTATTTGAAGGGATATGACTACAACGTCAATGTCATTAATACGCGTGATGTACTGTCAATTAAAGCAAAGCATAAGATACCGGAACAACTTGCAGCATGTCATACCGCGATGATTGATGGCTACATTATAGAAGGCCATGTTACTGAGCGGGATATCCGCAGACTGCTATTGTTCCGACCCGAGGTAAAAGGTATCGCAGTGCCAGGAATGCCGATTGGAACACCTGGTATGGAAAGAGGTGATACGATTGAATCCTATAATGTGATGAGTTTCGATGAAGAAGGAAATATTGAAGTATTTGTTGAACACTGAATCTCGAAGCATTCTATAAGAAAAAATTGTCGAACTAAAAATCCGAATTCACAATCGCAACTATGACTTACAGGATGAAACGATAGCATGAATAGCTCTATTCACATGCGGTTAGTGTTATCTATTATTCTTATAACTCTAAACAGCGTAACACACGCATCGATATTCGCTAACAGCAACGCTTTCGCAGTGGAGCAAGCTGAGCTATTACCAGTAGATGAGGCTTATGTCATGAGCTCATCTATTGATGGTGACAATCTGCTGATTCAGTGGAAAATTACTGACGGTTATTATTTGTACAAGGAGAGATTTAAATTCTCCTACGACGAAGGTGTGTTTGGTAATCCTATATTTGAAGATAAGGGCGTGGCTAAAACAGACCCTATTTTTGGTGACGTGACTGTATTTTATAACCAGGCAAGCATTCGATTACCCCTTCTAGATAAGGGCGTAACAGAAAGTCTAGTGAGAGTTACTTACCAAGGCTGTGCAGAAGCTGGACTTTGTTACCCTCCTCAAACTAAAGATGCTTTTTTTCTAAAAAATTCGGCGCTGGATGACCATCGAATTTCCTCTTTAACTGATGGCAGTGATTCAATAGGTTTCGTGGCTAGTCTTCTCTTCGCTTTCCTTGGCGGGCTTATTCTAAACTTAATGCCACTTCACTTTATAACGATTCCTGCAACAGCTTAAGTTGAGCTTGTAATACAGATTTTTCCTGACATACAATTTGATACTCATCGGTCTGTAGCATGAACCTGTCTTGAATTTTTTCAGCATCCAGTTTCGCCATATTCAGAGCCTCGTTTAATAGTGATAGCTCGCTGCTTAATGCCGCTAATTGGTTAGATTGTGTGATACTTAATTTATTCAGTTTGCTGCCCTCACTCTGAAGCAGTTGATTCTCATTTTTACTTTGCTCCAATTGTGCGGATATCTCTGTAATTTGTGTTTCTTGTTTTGCGTATTCACACTGAAGTGTCTGCAGGGTTTTGTCCGTCTCTGCTTTTACACTTAAGAGCTCTTTGTATTCGTTACGGGTATCTTTATATCGCTCATCCGCAGCGGCTAGTTGGCGTGATTGTTCGGTAATTTGTGTATTCAACTGGGTTTTGATTGCATGGCTTTCAGCGCGTTCCCGTGTACGCTCTTCTGCCATTTTTAATTGATAGTGTTCTTGCTGCTCATGCATCAATTTAATCTGATGTATGCCTTCATTTTTTGAGGTGGTTAGTTCAGAAATTAGCTGGGCGTCTGATTTGACCTTAGATTCTAGCTTTACTGCATTTAAGTCAGCCTCATTCAGTGCTTTGAGTAGTTTTTTGTTTTCCGCTGCGAGGGCGTCCCGTTGTTCTGTTGTGTCATTGAGCGCTTGCTTCAGAGACGCTATTTGGTTTTCTAGTGCTTTTACTTCCTCGTCTCGTTCAGCGCTTAGGTCAGCTATCCGTTGTTCGGTCTGTTGTACTTTATCATCGGCCTGTAGCTGTAATCGTTGGTGTAATTCGCGAACTACATTAAGAATATCAAGGGGGAGGTCGTTGGATTCTCTTACTTCTGTGTGCTGTAGTTTCCAGTTTTTCAGGTGAGGCCCTATGGTGCTTTTACTGCCGGTTCCCAAATGACTTAAAACACGATCGACCGTTGGGTTTTTGCCCGCGTTTTTGATCGTTTCTGCTGCGTTTGCGATATCAGTATAGGTTACGCCACCACGTGCCATTTTGAGCTCCAGTGATTTAAAGTAATGTATTACGTAATATGTAATGTAACATAATAATTATGCATTAAGTATGATAATGATGACTCAATACTAACCCACGATAAAGCTATTTATCGTGGGTTGTACTTGCTATTCATTAATAGCTAAACTGTATCGACATTACAAAGGTACAATACGAGCGACTAAGCGCGATGAAAGAAATAGATAGCAACCCAGTATCATTAGCAAGTAAAAATGATTTGTTACTTGGTGAGGCTTCGTCGTTGCCAGCGCTGGAAGCAAAACATCAGCAGTACCTGCAGGCGGCAACGTCAGACAATACTCGTAAAACCTACCGCTCAGCCATTCGCCACTTTGAACGGTGGGGCGGGAGGCTCCCCACAGACAATGAAACCTTAATCCGCTATTTGGTTGATCATGCTGAAAGTTTAAATACACGAACATTAGAGGTGAGATTAACAGCGCTCAGCCAATGGCATCGGTTTCAAGGGTTTAATGATCCAGCCCAAGATCCAACAGTAAGAAAAACACTAAAGGGCATTGGCAGAACTCACGGTAAGCCCAAAAAGAAAGCACAAGCGCTACGCTTGCAAGACATGGTCACCATGCTTACCCACTTGAACCAACAAGCTCCATCATTAAAAAGAACACGCGACAAGGCGCTTTTGCTCATTGCTTACTTCGGCGGCTTTCGTCGCAGTGAATTAGTAATGATTGAAGCAGGGCACCTTAGCTGGGAGCCTGAAGGGCTCATTATTGAACTGCCAAAATCCAAAACGGATCAAGAAGGAAAGGGCATGCTAAGGGCTATTCCTTATGGAAGTAAAACTGTCTGTCCGGTCACTTCACTAAAGGAGTGGCTTGCTGATTCTGATATTTCAGAAGGCCCCGTATTTAGACCTGTAAATCGCTGGGGGCAGTTGCAACCGAAAGCGATGAGTCCTGGCTCCATTAATGACTTGTTAAAAACGATAGGCAAAGCATGCAACTTTGACTTCGTACCGGACTTAAGTAGCCATAGCTTACGAAGGGGGTTGGCCACTACTTCTGCACGTGAAAATGTGGATTTTGAGACGATCAAAAAACAAGGTGGCTGGAAAAGTGATGCAACGGTTTGGGGGTATATTGATGAAGGACGGTTATTTACTGACAACGTGACGCATACGCTAATAGACCGAATATCCGAACTTATTGGGCGCCAGAAGTAATTAACAATACGGATATTTTGCTTTTCGAGTTGTTAAGTGGCTGTTGAAAATTCACTGTTTCTTTCTGTGTAACACAACCACGTAACAAGCAATCTATGAATTTGGTACGCCCATCAAATATGACTAAAATGTAAAATTTTAAAATATTCGTGTGAAATCTGACAAGCCCACTGCTAAATTAACCAATGTAGGACATATTTGTAACATGGCTGAAACTTAACTGTAAGCAAACGCGTAAGGATCTACATGTCAACTAAACGCCCTCTGGAAGTGGGTTGCCCTCATTGCGGTATCTGGTTTCCTCTGCCTATCTTATTTAGCGAAAAAATGTTGCTTAGCATTGACGGCTTTCCCGTGAGTTGCCTTCAATGCGACAAGCTTCTAATTTGTCAGCGGGACCAAGTTAGGTGGGCCACCCATAAGACTGGCTGCGATAGAGAACCTTAACTTTTGATAGTTCGATTTGATGTGAGCTTGAATGACGAGATAGGGTTAATTAATTTGAGTTAGAAGTTTCCGATAAAAAGAGCGTCTCCATTTATAAGTTCGGGTCATCCCCTCTATTATTTAACCGTGTTTGGTAAATTTAAATTGAGTCCCAGTCATTGCCCTGTACTTCATTGTTAAAGGCTGCCAAATATAATTAAAAAAGTCTAAGTGCTTACCGTCTATATTCAAAAATTATATAAAACCCTTGACCTTGGTGCTGGACACAAGTTTATACTCAGCCTAAACTAAGATTTCAAATACTTTTAGATAGTTGTTTGTCAAGTATGTCTATCATCACATCACAGAAATTAGGTCGGCGCTTCGGTGTACCGCTAATCGTATTTTGGGTCTTTTTCCAAAGTATGCTTTTCTGTGCTGCACTACTAAGTAGTGTTATGTTGCCTGTAGCATCATTAGGTAATGGTGTTACCAGTGACTCCTTGATGCAGGGAATGTCAGTTGGAAAATCTGCTCATATAAATGGACATAATGAAGCACCCCAACTCCCTCATACCCATGCTATGGACCATAGTGGGGCTAACATATCTCAAGATACCTGCTGTGATAAACAAGACAATTATCTTACCAGCACTACATACAGTTTCTTCGTACCACTGCTATTATCTTTTGTCCTTTTCTTAGTTGTATGCCTGTCACGTTCTAAATCTAAGTGGTTCAATTATTTAAGAGAACCACCTCCGCGTTTCAATTATCCCCGTAGCCACCTAGTTAACTGTACCTTTCTAGATTAGTCGCTCATCTCTCTCGGGGCTTGTGTCGTGTAAAACGTTAAGCCTGAATGGAGTGATCTTAAGCTCGTTACTGAACTAAAAACTAGCTATTGTTTACAGGGTACGTTTTTCGTACAAGTAATATGTATCAGCACCAATTATTGTGCCGCTACTGTTTTGCTGTTAACAATGCCGAGTAATCGTTTTTAGAATCAGTTAACCACATTCAGCCCTAAACCTCTTAACATCGATTTAGCCTCAAATAGACTGTTTTAAACGCCCTCATACGATGGCGGAAATACTGTTTAATTGAGATGAATACCATGAAAGGCAAATTACACTCTTCGCATTTTTCTGTGTCGGTTGGAAAAGCCGTTGCGACGATTACATTCGCTGTACACTCAGCGCTCTCGTCGGCGGCAATAACCATTGAGCAAGCGCAATTGATGGCAGTTTCAAATGATTCTGGAATTGCTCAGTTTCAAGATAAGTCAAAAGCAGCAAGTTATGAAGCTGTCGCCATGGGTCAATTACCGGATCCCATTTTAATCGTTGGTGCTCAAAATATACCTACGGATACCTTTCAATTTGACCAGGAACCGATGAGTCAGATAAAGGTCGGCATAAAACAAATGTTTCCGCAGGGAGACACCTTATCTCTGAGAGAAAATAAACTTAATACTCAAGCTTCCTCGCTAGAAGATAAAGCACAGGCACGTTATTTGACGATTTCAAGACAAGTAAGAAATATCTGGCTTGAAATATTCTATTGGGAGCAGGCTTCACAGATCCTTAACCAAGATCAGGCGCTATTTCAACAATTATTAGAAGTGACACGTTCGCTATACAGCGTAGGAAATGTAAAACAACAAGATGTGTTGCGTGCCGAATTGGAGTTGAGCCGCTTGCATGAAAGGGTGATTAAAGCCAATCGTCGAAGCGAAACACAGCGTGCATTGCTTTCACGGTGGGTAGGCGGTGTCGCGATTGATGAACCATGGTCACAATCACTGCCTATTTTACGCACGCCAAAACTAGACTCGGTAAACATTCTTGATTTTGCAAAGGCTAAACGGGAAGGGGGTAAATTTAGCCCACAACAAGCCCAGCAAGAAATAGCCAAGTTTTTGCAAACGCATCCGACCCTTATCGATCTTGAAAAGCAAGTTAATGTCGCTGATCACGAAATAAGGATTTCAGAACAACGTTATAAGCCTACATGGGGTGTAGAACTTAATTATGGCTATCGAGACGGTGAAAATAATGACGGCTCAGATCGTTCCGATTTTGTCAGCGCCATGGTTAACGTTTCTTTGCCTTTGTTTGCAAATACACGGCAGGATAAATCCGTACAAAGCGCAGTGCATAGGAAGGAAGCTCAAAAAAATATTCATCAAGACATGCTTCGTAAAATGGTGGGTGAGGTTCAAACAATTTTGCGTCGGTTACAGCAAACAGAAGAACAACTGGCATTATTCGATGAAGAAATCCTCACCAAGGCCAGTCTACACGCAGAAGCATCGTTAAACGCATATCAAGCAGACGCGGCCGATTTCTCAGAAGTTATGAGAGCTTTTATTAGTGAGCAAGGCGATAGGCTTGACTATGCTCGACTACAGACAACCCGTCTACAACTAATATCAGCGCTTCGTTTCTACTTTCCGACTTCGTTAGCTGACTTGTCACAATTGCATCATTCAGATTCTTATTTAATCCAGTCCAACTTAATGTCCTCACAAGGAGAATCCCGATAATGAAACAGATAGGGGTAATCATTCTATTAATTGCTGCTTTTGTTGGCGGTATAGTGATCCAGCCAGCGGTGTTAGATACAGGTTTTCTGACTGTTATAACAGGAAACAAACCTGCAGGAAGGGCAGGGTCAGGGGAGAAAAAACCTTTGTATTGGGTTGCGCCGATGGACAAGAACTATCGTCGAGATAAACCAGGTCAATCACCTATGGGGATGGATTTGGTCCCGGTTTATGAAGAAGACTCTCAGGGTGCTGAAGAAGGGAGTGTAAGTATTTCTCCGGCAGTCGAAAATAACCTGGGAGTAAGAACCTCCACAGTACAAAGAGGGCCTTTCGATCTACCCATTAATACTGTTGGTTATGTCGGTTTTGATGAAGATCAACTGACACATGTTCATAGCAGAGTTGACGGTTGGATTGAGGTTTTGAATGTTACTAGTGCTGGGGATCTCGTTAAGAAAGGGGACACGCTTTACGAGTTGTATTCACCTTCATTAGTTAATGCCCAAGAAGAGTTTTTAGCCGCCCAAAGAAGTGGCAACCGAATGCTGGCAAAAGCGTCTCGTTCCAGGCTTTTATCACTAGGCCTCACTCCACCCCAAATTAACCGGTTGGAAAAGCGCCGTAAGGTCGAGCAGCGTATTCGGGTATCAGCGGAACGAAGTGGCTTTGTTAAGCAATTGAATGTACGCGAAGGCATGTTCATTAAACCATCCACTGAAGTCATGTCGATAGGAACTCTCGATACAGTCTGGGTAATTGCAGAAGTATTTGAGCGCCAAGCAAACTGGGTTAAATCTGGGCAGAAAGTAGAAATGACTAACGAGGCCATACCTGGCAAGACGTGGGATGGCACGGTTGATTATCTTTACCCAGTGCTTGATAGCAAAACCCGTACGTTACAAGTTCGTATTCGTGTCGAGAACCCAGATCATGTGCTTAAGCCCAACATGTTTGCAAACCTAAGCTTAATGGCTCCGGTAGGTGATGACACCCTCAGTATTCCTAAAGAAGCACTGATTCGAGGTGGACGCTACAACCGGGTGGTACTGGCTCAGGGAGATGGAAAATTTAAATCAGTGTTGGTAGAAGCAGGTATTGAGGCTGGTAAGCGAGTTCAGATTATTAAAGGGCTGAATGAGGGGGATAACGTCGTAACATCTGCACAATTCTTGATTGACTCGGAATCTAATATTGACGCCGAAATTGCTCGGATGGAAGAGCGTCAATCTACTGATGGTGACGAAGCGAGTATGGCTTCGGATACAGTTACCGCAACAGGAAAAGTGAACGAAGTGATGACTGATATGGCCATGTTATCAATCACTCACGACCCTATTGATACTTGGGGGTGGCCGACCATGAAAATGGACTTTCCCGTCGCTGAAGGCATAAGTCTTGACGGCTTATCAAGTGGGCAGAGTATCACGTTTGATCTACAAAAGCAGGGTGAATGGGATTACATGATCAGCAGAATTGAGGGATCACAAACTACAAAAAGCGATAGCGGTTCAGCAGATAGTAAATCCAAAACTGTTGTAGCGACTGGCACAATTAAAGAGCTCATGACAGAAATGGCGATGATCACGGTAGTACATGATCCTATTGAAGAGTGGCAATGGCCCATGATGAGTATGTCTTTCACATTGGCAGAACCAGATAAGATTCCAGAAATCAGCAATGGTGACAGAATCAAGTTTCAATTACACGAGATGGATGATGGGGATTACCAGGTATCCGGAATTAAACGATTAACTCCTAAGCACGCGACTGGCAACAAAACTCAATAGCAGCAACATCAAACTAGATGATCAATACAGTAATAAATGAGGATTTATCAATGGAAAAGTTTAACACCACCAAAAAATCTAAATTGGCCGCAGCAGCAATTATCGCCGGCGTCTTTTTTGCACCTGGATTGGTTTCCGCAGGAGCCGGTCACGGGCATGAAGGAGGTGGGCATATGGAGAGCAGTAAGCAGGGCGAGCATATGAACAAAGAACAGAAAATGACTCATGTAATGGGCAACGGAAGAATCAACAAGGTAATGGCAAAAGGCCATATGGTTAATATATCACATGAACCTATTAGCGAACTGAACTGGCCTAAGATGCGTATGAACTTTAAAACCAGCGACAAGGTGAACCTTGGAGAATTAAAGCCGGGGCAAAAAGTTCAATTCAAGCTACAGGTGGACCAGGACAATAATTATTTGATCAACGAAATACACATCGTCAAATAATGAGAATGGTGCCTGCCCCAGTATTTATGGGCAGGCATAAGCGCAATATTCAGTTGTTGCATTAGTTTGGAGTTAATGATGATTGCTGCAGTTATTAGATGGTCGATAGCCAATCGCTTTTTTGTGATTCTAGCGACGTTTATATTTTTGGGAGCTGGTCTTTTCGCAGTGCGAAATACGCCTGTTGATGCACTCCCAGACCTATCAGATGTTCAGGTCATAATTAAAACAAATTACCCAGGGCAGTCGCCACAGGTTGTAGAGGATCAGGTAACCTATCCGCTCACAACCGCGATGTTGTCAGTACCAGGTGCATTGACCGTAAGAGGGTATTCATTTTTCGGAGACTCTTTTGTATATGTCATATTTGAAGATGGCACCGACCTTTATTGGGCAAGATCCCGTGTTTTGGAGTATTTGAATCAAGTTGCTGGTGATTTACCAGATGCAGCCAAGCCTCAACTTGGCCCTGATGCAACAGGTGTTGGTTGGGTCTATACCTATGCATTGGTCGACAAATCAGGAAATAATGATCTGTCCCAGCTTCGTAGTATTCAGGATTGGTTTTTAAAATACGAGCTACAAACGGTGCCTGGCGTATCTGAAGTGGCAACAGTGGGGGGGATGGTTCGCCAATACCAAGTTGTTGTTGATCCTAATAAGTTACGCGCATACAGCATTCCACTTTCACATATAAAAATGGCAATAAAGAGAGCAAATCAGGAGTCTGGAGCGTCCGTCATTGAAATGGCGGAAGCAGAATATATGGTTCGTGTTTCGGGTTACCTACAAAAGATAGAAGATATAGAACAAGTTCCTTTAGGACTTAATAAAAATGGAACGCCTCTTTTGTTGCGCGATGTTGCAGACATAAAGATGGGTCCTCAAATGCGCAGAGGTGTTGCAGAGCTTAACGGAGAGGGTGAGGTCGTTGGTGGAATTGTTGTTATGCGTTTTGGTGAAAATGCACAAACAACCATCGAAGGTGTAAAAACCAAGTTAGAAGAACTAAAAAAAGGTCTACCAGAAGGTGTTGAAATAATTCCTACTTATGATCGCTCTGGACTAATAGGAAGCGCTATCGAAAACCTCTACGAAAAGCTGTTAGAGGAATTTATTGTAGTTACCTTAATCTGTGCCCTATTTCTATTTCATCTACGTTCGTCTCTGGTCATTATTATCAGCTTGCCTATCGGCATTCTTGCCGCATTCATTGTGATGTATAACCAAGGTTTGAACGCGAATATCATGTCGTTAGGAGGGATTGCGATTGCCATAGGTGCTATGGTTGATGGTGCCATAGTGATGATAGAAAACGTCCACAAACATATGGAAAAGACTGAGCTTACTGATGAAAACCGCTGGAGCGTTATCAGTCAGGCGGCTTGTGAAGTCGGGCCTCCATTGTTTTTCTCTCTTCTCATCATAACAATGAGCTTTTTACCTGTATTCACTCTTGAGGCTCAGGAAGGTAAGTTATTTGCGCCCTTAGCATTCACAAAAACATACGCAATGGCTGCCTCAGCAATATTGGCTATTACCCTAGTGCCAGTTTTAATGGGCTATTTTATTCGAGGTAAAGTGACTCCAGAGCACAAAAACCCCTTTAACCGTATGATGATCGCCGTTTATCGTCCTGTTCTTACTGGCGTACTAAAGTTTCCTAAAACTGTGCTTACGCTATCGTTGATTATTTTAGTCATTGGTTTATGGCCAGCAACCAAAATAGGCAGTGAATTTATGCCACCTTTGGACGAGGGTGACCTGATGTACATGCCAACGACTTATGCAGGGGTATCCATCGGTAAGGCAAGGGAGATTTTGCAACAGACGGATAAACTCATCAAAACTGTCCCTGAAGTAAAATCTGTATTCGGTAAGGTAGGTCGGGCAGATAGTGCTACTGACCCAGCACCACTCATTATGATTGAGACATTCATTCAGTTGAAGCCCAAAAGCGAGTGGCGGGAAGGTATGACGTCAGAGGGTATACGGAAAGAGATGGATTCATTAATCAATTTCCCAGGCCTCACTAACGCATGGGTGATGCCCATTAAAACACGTATAGACATGTTATCGACGGGTATCAAAACGCCAGTAGGTATCAAAGTTGCGGGACCCAGCCTAGCGGAGATTGAAAAGATCGGTAAGCGCCTTGAAGAGGTGTTACCAGAGGTTCAAGGAACCGCATCCGTTTATTCAGAGCGTGTTGCAGGTGGGCGTTATGTGAAAGTCGATATTGATCGCGAAGCTGCAGCACGCTTTGGACTTAACATAGCTGATATTCAAGATGTCATACGCACTGCGATAGGGGGTATGAATATCGCTGAAACGGTAGAAGGGTTGGAACGCTATCCCGTGAACCTGCGTTACCCTCAGAATTATCGTGACTCCTTAGAGCAGCTAAAACTGCTCCCCGTAGTTACTGCTTCAAACGAACGTATCGCACTAGCAGATGTAGCGGAGGTTTATGTAACTGACGGCCCGCCAGCAATTAAGAGCGAGAATGCTCGACTGAATGGTTGGACATTAGTCGATATCGAGGGACGTGACCTTGGTTCTTACGTTAACGAGGCGCAGCGCGTAGTTGCTGAGAAGGTAGAGATACCAGCAGGCTACTCTATTTCTTGGTCAGGCCAGTACGAGTACATGGTTCGCGCCCAAGAGCGGCTATCGGTGGTGGTACCGCTGACGCTAGCCATCATCATGATCCTGCTCTACATAAACTTTAGAAACTTTAATGAAGTTCTATTGATTATGGGAACCTTACCATTCGCTCTGATAGGTGGTTTGTGGTTGATGTACCTGTCTGGTTACAACATGTCTATTGCGGTTGCGGTAGGTTTTATAGCGCTGGCTGGAGTCACAGTGGAGATAGGTGTGCTGATGTTGGTTTATCTGAATCAAGCGTTAGAAAAGGTCAGATCTGATGTCACTAAAGAGGGGAGAGACATGACTCGAGAAGATGTCCGTCAAGCTGTTTTGCAAGGGGCCGGATTACGCGTTCGCCCAATCATGATGACCGTGTTTGCCATCGTGATTGGATTGGTTCCTATCATGATTGGGAGTGGCACGGGATCTGAGGTAATGCAACGAATTGCAGGCCCTATGATTGGAGGCATGCTCAGCACAGTACTGCTAACGTTATTGGTAATCCCCGCTATATATTTCGTATGGAAGCAGCCAAGAGTAAAAGAAAGCAAGATAAACGGAGGTAAATAATGAGTTATTTGCGGGTTATGGTGCTTATACCGATAGATAAAGAAACGGTGCTTGAAGAGGCGTTAAAAAAGGTTGAGATGTCGTGTATGCATTTTCTTAAAGTACGTGGTTATGGCTGCAATCCAAATTTTTACGCTAGGGATTGGTCAATCGAAATAGCGAAATTCGAACTAATTATTAAAGAGGATCATCTGAATATTGTTAAAGAAGCGATTAAAAGTGTTTGTCAAACTGGGGCAGAGGATGATGGCATGATCGCCATTACAGACTTAGCTGAAATGAAATCTATTAAAGATTTATAAAACCCTATAAATACGAAGTTTAGGAGAAATTATATGAATAAGATGCTATTAGCTGCTGCTGTCGGTGCGGTATTGATAACCGCAGGTTGTGCAAGCGATAAACATGATCATGACTCAGCTGGAGGATCCAGCTCAGAAGGCCATCATTCTATGATGGAAGGTCACCACGAAGAGATGATGGAGGGGCATGATAAGGGAAAAATGATGGAGGGGCATGAGGGCATGGAAGGCATGGGACATGCCCACGGCTCTGAAGGTTCACTAGCCGGTGAACCTGGAAAAGAGGTTGATGTCACCAGGGTTATTAAAGTCGCTGCTGACGATACTATGCGTTTCTCACATGAGCCTTTCAATATAAAAGATGGAGAAACCATCAAATTTGTAGTTACAAATAATGGGGTGATTCCCCATGAATTCGCGATTGGTACTAAAGACGAACACACCGAGCATGGCCAAATGATGATGAACAATCCGAACATGCATCATGGACCTGGCGGTAACGCTATCACAATCAAACCGGGTGAATCAAAGGTGCTTATTTGGAAGTTTGAGAGTGCCTGGCAAGTTGAAGCAGCTTGTAATATCCCTGGGCACTACCAAGCAGGAATGCACAGCCCTGTGACAATAAAGGAATAATAGATAAGTAAAGGCCATCACTTGGTTAATTCCAAGCCAGTGATGGCTTCAGTAGGAGATAGTTATGAAAGTGAATGAGCTAGCGACTAAGGTCGGAGTAACCCCAGATACAGTTCGTTTCTACACCAGAGTCGGGTTATTGAACCCATCTAAGAATCTAGATAACGGCTATAAAAACTATGGACTTGCCGACCAGAAACGCCTTGTGTTTATAGTTAAGTCAAGACATTTAGGATTTTCTGTAAGCGAAATTCAAGAAGTGATCGGAATGTCCAATCAGGGAGACTCACCTTGTTGTAGAGTCAGATCTATCGTAAAAGATCGCCTCAACGAAGCGCTTCGTACCATTGACGAACTACAGCAACTAGCCGAGCGAATGCAAAAGGCGGCAGATACCTGGAAGGACCTTCCTGACGGTCAGCCGACGGGTGATTCTGTGTGTAGCCTAATCGAGATGTGGGACGATATTGAGTTGGATCATCTCTCATTGAAAAAATTCACAGAAACAACTAGTTAGACACGAATTGACCATTAAAAACATTGACTCGGGTCTTGGACACAGGTGTAACCTTGTTCAGTAAAGTTCATCTACTACGGGAGATTTCAGATGGATCACGAACAGAGAGTTGAGCTGATCATCGAAGGGGCTGGATGTGCCAGTTGTGTTGGCAAAATTGAAGGGGCGTTGAAAGGTGTTTCGGGGGTTGTTGGTGCCGAGATGAACTTTGCCGAACGTACTGTCTCTGTAGACGGTTCGGTACCCATTGATGATTTGATTAAAGCAGTTGAAAGCGTCGGTTATAACGCAAAAGGTACGGAGGGCGTTTCTGAAGACGATTTAATGGATGAAAAAGAAGCGACTGACCTTGCCTATTACAAGCGACTGATGCGAGAAGTGACGATTGCTCTGACGCTGGGTATACCGTTGATGGCTTACAGTCTTATTGTGGGCGAGATGACCGTCACGACCACAACAGAACGTATAGTCTGGTTGATCATCGGCTTGCTCACGGCAGGAGTCATGTATTTCTCAGGTAAGCACTTCTATGTCGGCGCTTGGAAATCATTTTTGAACCATAGCGCTAACATGGATACCCTGATTGCACTGGGGACAGGGACTGCGTGGATTTATTCCATGGTTGTCGTTTTCTTCCCAACAGTGGTGCCAGATATGGCGCGGCACGTCTATTTTGAAGCAACTGCCATGATAATTGGCCTTATTGATCTGGGGCTGGCTCTAGAACTTAAGGCAAGAGGGCGAACATCACAGGCTATCAAACGATTAATTGGTCTCCAAGCAAAGACCGCTAGAGTGATACGTGATGACAAAGAGATCGATATCCCAATAGAGAAGGTGCTGTTAAACGACCATGTGCGTGTTCGTCCGGGTGAAAAAATTCCTGTTGATGGCATTGTTGTTGAAGGGCACACAGCGATAGACGAATCAATGCTGACTGGTGAGCCCATGCCAGTAGAGAAAAAAGAGTCCGATGAAGTGGTTGCCGGTACGCTGAACAAAACCGGTTCGGTTGTATTTAAAGCAACGCGTGTAGGTAAAGATACCGCACTTGCACAAATTATCAATATGGTTAAACGGGCACAAAACTCCAAGCCTCCCATTAGCAGACTAGCCGATATCATTTCGGCCTATTTCGTACCGGTAGTCATGATTATTGCCGTGGTTAGTGCTTTGGTGTGGCTAAATTTTGGACCTGAACCAGCGGTTGCATTTGCGATTGTGTCGGCGACGACGGTTCTCATTATTGCTTGCCCTTGTGCTTTAGGGCTCGCTACACCGATGTCTGTTATGGTTGGCGTGGGGAAAGCCGCCGAAGCAGGAGTATTGATACGTAATGGTGAAGCACTACAAACAGCATCCAAAATTACCGCCATGATTCTCGACAAAACTGGCACGATAACTTTGGGGGCGCCTAAGGTAACAAACATCCATCTAGTTAATGCAAAAGATGAAGATGGCGTGCTTCATCTAGCCGCAAGCCTCGAGGCCGGATCTGAACATCCTTTGGCCATGTCTATTGTTGAGTCTGCCCAAGATCGAGGCTTGTCTCCGTCTGGCGTTGAGAAATTTAAGGCTATCGCCGGGCATGGGGTGGAAGGCGTCGTTGAAGGAAAAGAGCTGCTGTTTGGTAATGAAAAGCTGATGCGTGATCGCCGTATTAACGTTAACGGTGCAATCGATGCTGCTCAGCAAATGGCCGCTGAGGCACAAACACCTATGTATTTTGCCGTTGGAGGACAGCTGGCTGCCATTATCGCAGTGTCTGACCCCATCAAAGAAGATTCCATCGAGGCAATCAGACGTCTTCAGAAAAACGGCATCAGGGTTGTCATGCTGACGGGTGACAATAGAGCAACAGCCAAAGCAGTAGCCAATAAAGTGGGAATCACTGAATTTTTCGCAGAAGTATTACCGGAAGAAAAATCGAATAAAGTTGCCGAATTGCAAATGCAAGGTGAGATCGTTGGCATGACGGGAGATGGGATCAATGACGCGCCCGCTTTAGCATTAGCTAATGTCGGTTTTGCGATTGGCACCGGAACTGACGTAGCGATCGAGAGTGCAGATATAACGCTTATGCGCGGTTCACTTCACGGCTTGGCAGATGCCATAGCAGTGAGCAAAGCAACCTTACGTAATATTAAACAGAACTTGTTTGGCGCGTTCATTTATAACGTAGCGGGCGTTCCGTTTGCGGCGGGTGTACTGTATCCCTTTTTCGGTCTTTTACTGAGTCCGGTTATTGCCGGGGCCGCTATGGCCTTTTCTTCTGTCACCGTTGTGACTAACGCTAACCGGCTTCGTTTATTCAAAGCGCAGGAGCACTGATTATGTTGATAATAAATATCTTAGGGATTCTGCTTATTGCGGGTATCGTTTGGTGGTTTTGGCTTTATAAACCTGCTGATGTTAGCGAAAATTCAAGTGATCTTCTTGTGACTGTCAAAAATGGTGTCTACCAACCGGCTCGCCTGAAAATTCCGGCAGGCGAGGCAGCCTCGATAAAGTTTCTGCGGGAAGAAGCGTCACCTTGTGCTGGCACCGTCGTCTTTTCCGACCTAGATATTAGCGAAGAATTGCCTCTTAACAAACAAAAGACTATTAACCTACCAGCGTTAACGCCGGGTACGTATAGTTTTACTTGCCAGATGCAAATGTACCGCGGTGAATTAATCGTTAGTGACAAACCGTAATAAGGAGGATCAACCAATGTCTTCAAAACCATCGTTTTGGTTTACCCCAAAGGGTATTGCCGCACTAGGCCTCATTGCTGCGACGAGCTATTTCCTTTTAATGGAACATCGTCAGCACCTGTTCGCCATCTTACCTTTTTTGATAATACTGCTTTGCCCATTAATGCATATATTCATGCATGGAGGGCATGGAGGGCATGGAGGGCATGGAGGGCATGGAGGGGAGGAACAGACTCATGCAAAAGATAGTGTTGATATGGACGATTATCTGCGCGGTTATGAAGACGCGCTGAAAGACAAAAAAGAGCAACGAACAGATAAGGGTGACAACAATGCACGGTGAAAGTGGTTATGGGCTGTGGATGTTAGTGGTACTAAACTCAGCCATTTTTATCTTTTTTGCGTTTAGCTTTGTAAAGCCGAAAACAAAAATGGACTGGCGAAGCCTTGGGGTATTTTCAGCCTTTGTGGTGGCATTATTTACAGAGATGTATGGCTTTCCGCTCACCATTTATTTTTTGTCTGGATGGTTAACGGAAAAATACCCCGGTGTTGATTTTCTAAACCATGAGAATGGTCATTTACTACACACTATTTTTGGCTTTGAGGGGAATGCTCATTTTGACCCGCTTCATATTTTGAGTAATGTTGTAATCGTACTTGGGTTCTTTTTGTTATCCAGTGCGTGGAACGTACTTCATCACGCGCAGCAGTCATTTACTCTAGCCAAAACCGGGTGGTATGCGCGGTGTCGGCACCCCCAGTATCTCGCATTCATCATGATCATGTTTGGCTTTCTGTTGCAGTGGCCCACTATACCCACAGTAGTGATGTTTCCAATTTTGGTAGTGGTTTATATCAGACTGGCCTTACGGGAAGAGCGGATGGCACTCCAAGAGTTTGGAGATGAATACCGCGAATACGCGAAAAATACACCACGGTTTATTCCAAAGCGCTTTAACGTAAACTCCAAAAAAGGAGTCTATGATGCGTAGCACTATTCGTAAATCCAAGTCGCTGGCTACGTTTGTCGTCGTTACAAGCGTATTAATAACTGCTTGTTCTGACCAGGCACCTTCTTCTACTTCTGCGCCTGATGAAATAACTGGTAGATGGTACTCAGAGCAACAGGTGTTATTGGGAAACCAGATCTATGACGCAAACTGCATTGATTGCCACAACCCCAAAGCCCGCGGCATTTTTAGGTGGAATCAACCCTTGGAGGACGGTAGCTACCCACCGCCACCACTTAATGGGTCGGCCCATGCCTGGCATCACCCCATATCTGTTTTGTTGAAAACAATTAATGATGGAGGCATTCAAATGGGAGGGAAAATGCCGCCCTTTAGAGAGGTATTGAAAGACGATGAAAAAATTGCGGTGATCGCCTATTTCCAGAGTTTCTGGAACGATGAAATATATAGCCGTTGGCTGCAAAGGAACCAATCGAAATAGAAAATCAATATTTTTGAAATGTAACAAGCCTTGGAGGTATTTGCTATGAGCAAAAAAGAGCACAAAGCCAGTGTAGACACAACTTATCTCGTAAAGCGTCACCTGAAACTGGATGGCGAAGGTGATATTCCTTGGGATCAAATTGAAAAAGAGATAGATCAATTAATGGGAATTGATGAAATTCATTTGGTTAAAGAAAAACATACAATCAGCGTGGCATACGATGCTTCGTACAAGAGCCTGGAAGATATTGAGAAAATTCTCGATACCCATTTTATTCATACAGCGGAAGACTGGTGGACCCGAACCAAAAAAAGCTGGTATGAGTACACTGACAACAACATTAAGGACAACGTTAAACACAAAGCATGGTCATGCCATTCGAGTGGGTCATCAGATAAAACGAAAAAATAGTGGTAACAGATTAAATAAGAACGCTTTAAAAGGACAAACACCATGTTTCCAGTTAACGAGGAAGATTTACATCGGTTACAACAACGGGCCGCGCTTTATAGAAACAGTAATGCGGTATTTGCTCGTTGGGCTAAGGGTTATGGAGTTATTTGCCACAGCGATATAACCCAGGTTCGGGTGTTTGACCTTTGCCAACAGTTAATTTGCTCTGGGCGTTATGAGCGACTAGAGGATGTGTTGGCAGTGTTTGAAGCAGCCGACCGAATTACCAGCGCGGCGATGTGGCTTGTGGTACATATGACCTATGCCAACAGCGTTTACCTTGATGGCCGCCCACTTTCAAATGTTGATTTCAAAGAAAACCCACAAGGCCATACCGGTGGCTCGTTGAATATGGTCCCTGCTTATGTTGGTTATCTCGCGGCTAACAATCTGGAAGGGTTTACCCGAAGTTGGTTAATGGGGCAGGGGCATTGTGTTGCGGCCATTGACAGTACCAATGTTCTCCTTAGCAATCTGTACGCTGAGCAAAAACAAAGATACAGTTTTAATGATAGCGGCTTATCAACATTAGTATCCGATTTTTATAGCTATAAGGTTGCTAGTGATGGTTCTTCGGGTGTTCCGCTTGGAAGCCATGTGAATGCGAATACTGCAGGTGGTGTGATTGAAGGCGGCTATTTAGGGTTTGCAGAATTACAGTATGTCCACATGCCGTTACCTGGAGAGCGTCTGGTAGCCTTTCTCAGTGATGGTGCATTTGAAGAGCAACGTGGAAGCGATTGGGCTAGCCGTTGGTGGCGAGCAGAAGACAGTGGCTTAGTTACACCAATAATGATTGCTAATGGTCGGCGCATCGACCAGCGCTCAAGCATGTATCAGCAAGGAGGGGACGAGTGGTTCTATCAACACTTGCAACTCAACGGTTTTCATCCGATCACTATTGATGGACGTGATCCGGCGGCATTCATCTGGGGGGTTTTTGAAGCGGAAGCCAGGCTTCGAGCTTGTAGCGAACAGGTTTCCCAAGGCCATATGCAATATCCAATAAAAATACCGTATTTGATTGCTGAAACAGATAAAGGTTACGGTTTTTACGGAGCAGCCACCAATGCAGCTCATGGAGCGCCACTACCCGGAAATCCAAAATACGATATAGACTCTCGTGCGTTGTTTAATGAACATGCGGGTAACCTGTTTGTAAAGACTGAAGAAATTGAGGCTTCCGTAAACACATTTAATAATCACGAGAGCCCCTTTCGGATTAAAGAAAAAGATCACCCTTTAAGCCATCGAGAGGTGGTGATTAAAGAGCCGAATAATCATACCTCCTATGCGGAGGGAAGTATGGTTTCTCCGATGGCAGCCCTTGATGAGTATTTCTGTAATCTAGTCGATGCGAACCCTAATCTCCGCGTCAGAGTGGGTAACCCTGACGAATTGCGTAGTAATCGCATGGGCGCGACATTGGATAAGCTGAAACATCGCGTTACGCTACCTGAAGAGGGGGTTGCTGAGTCAGTTAATGGTGCCGTTATTACTGCGCTTAACGAGGAGGTGGTTATCAGTGCTGCCTCCGGGAATAAGGGTGGACTCAATCTGGTCGTCACCTATGAAGCATTTGCAATGAAAATGCTGGGTGCATTAAGGCAGGAAATTATATTTTCGCGCCATCAGAAAGAGCACCAACGGGCACCAGGTTGGTTATCCGTACCTGTACTATTGACCTCACATGCATGGGAAAATGGTAAAAATGAACAATCTCATCAAGACCCGTCTTTAAGTGAGACTCTATGGGGGGAGATGAGCGATACTGCCCGAGTGCTATTTCCTGCCGACGCTAACTCAGCCGTTGCAACATTACGTTCCGTATATCAAACGCAAGGAAATATTGCTGCACTGGTAACGCCCAAGACTGAAATGCAGAGCCAATTTACTCCAGAAGACTCTCAGCAGCTGGTTGAGCGGGGTGGTAGCATTGTTAAAGACCACCCAAAAGCTGAGGTGATATTGACCGCTATAGGTGCTTTCCAGTTGCAGGAAGTACTTAAGGCTGCTGCTCGGCTTGACGATTGCGGGCTTTACAGTCGTGTCGTCTATATTTTAGAACCCACTCGCTTTCGTGATCCTCGAGACGTTATTGAAAACACGTTTTGTCAAACTGAAGATGTTTGCACAACCTTGTTTCCTATCCATATGAAAGTAAGGGTTTTCGTTACACACACGCGCCCTCAAGCATTGAAAGGACTCCTCAGTCAGGTACTGATGAAGGAGTCATCTGTTAGCTCTCGGTTCTTAGGTTATCTGAATCGAGGAGGCACATTTGATACGGCAGGTATGCTATTTATAAACCAATGCAGTTGGGCCCATATCGTAAAAAACGCGGTTGAATTATCTGAGTTGTCGCTTCCCGATTATCTCTCTTCTCACGAAATTGACGCTATCGAGTTTAAAAGTAACCCAAGAAAAGTGATGACCTTCATTAGGGAAAGAGAAGCATGAATATTCAATTTCTAGGAGCCGCGGGAACCGTCACTGGCTCCCGTTACCTTGTCCGTCATAATGGAACAACGCTATTAATTGATTGCGGTCTATTTCAGGGGGTAAAAGCACTGAGAAACCGAAACTGGACCCGCTTTCCATTTCCACCTGTAGAGATTGATGCTGTCGTTCTTACTCATGCTCATCTTGATCATATTGGTTATCTACCTAGATTGGTAAATGAAGGATTTAAAGGATCGATTTACTGTACAGAAGCGACTAAAGCCCTGGCAGAAATTCTTCTCAAGGATTCAGCGCATATTCAAGAAGAAGACGCACGGCGTGCCAACAAATATGGCTATTCCAAACATACTCCTGCGGAACCTTTATATACGATCAATGATGCAAAAAAAACAATTGCCCAATTTAAAACTGTGAGCTTCAGTCAGCCACTCACTATTAACGAGGGTGCGATAACTTTCTATCCTGCAGGACATATTCTTGGTTCTGCATTTATTAAGTTGCAGCTAGGCGAATGCTCCGTTGTGTTCAGCGGTGATGTTGGCAGGCCTAATGACTTAACTATGAAGCCGCCACACCAGTTAGTGCCATCAGATTATCTTGTTGTTGAATCCACCTATGGTGATCGATTACATGCAAGCAACGACCCGGTCTCTGAGTTACAAACGGTCATTCTCCAAACCGCTAAAAAGGGAGGAACCCTAATGGTACCTGCTTTTTCTGTTGGTCGTGTCCAGGGTTTGTCATACGCAATAAGTGAGCTGAAGGAAAAAGGCCTGATTCCCGATATTCCGGTTTACCTTGATAGTCCGATGGGAATTGATGTGACCAAGTTATATTGTGATTTCAACTCTGAACATAGATTGAGTAAGGAGCAGTGCCATCGTATGTGCAAGGGGATAACATTTGTAAAAACGCCCCAGGAGTCTGAGAAACTTACGATGAACCCGCACCCCAAAATTATTATTGCAGGGGCCGGTATGTTAAATGGCGGGCGTATTTTACATCATTTGATTGCATTTGGAGGGAACCACCGTAACACGCTCTTAGTTACTGGGTACCAGGCAAATGGAACGCGAGGTAGAGCACTTCTGGATGGGGCCAAACAGATCAAAGCCTACGGAAAATACACCAATATAACGTGTGGAGTAAGGCAGATCTCTGGGCTCTCAGCACATGCTGATTACAACGAACTGGTCGAATGGCTACAATCCTCTGAAAATAGCCCTACCAAGGTCATTATAACCCACGGGGAACCTGCCGCTTCGGATAATCTTAGGAGAGTGCTCACCGAAACATTAAGTCTGAACGCGGTCATTCCCGAAATGGGCGAAACCATTGAACTGAGGTAAGAAATAATCATGAGTAGTATGAATATAACCCATACGCTAATGGCTAAATCTATGGGGGTTAATAGCCACCATGAACTGGTGGCGTTTATGCGTTCAGATTGCCATGTTTGTCGCTCAGAGGGGTTTGAAGCACTCGCCAGCATCCAATTGGGGCACGGTGAACATACCATAATTGCCAAACTCTACGTGGTTGATATTGATCAGTTGGATGCAGACACCGTAGGACTTTCCCATGCGGCGTTCGCGAAGTTGAAATTAAAAGGTGGGGAGAGCGTTAAGGTAACCCACGCCCCTGTTGTTAATTCTTTATCCAGCTTAAGAGCGAAGATTTTCAATCAACCCTTCTCTGAAATAGATCTGATAGAAATTGTCGGTGATATTGCCAAAGGGCACTATAACGACATCGAAATTTCCAGTTTTGTCACTGCATGTGGCGGTGACCGATTAAGTATTGACGAAATCACTTGGCTTACCAATGCCATGGTTAAAGTAGGTGAGCAGCTCGACTGGGGTACAACGCCTGTATTAGATAAACATTGTGTGGGGGGCCTACCGGGCAATCGAACGACACCTATCGTTGTCTCGATAGTGGCGGCCAACGGTCTGCTTATTCCGAAAACATCTTCCCGTGCCATTACTTCTCCGGCTGGCACCGCCGACACAATGGAGATACTTACGCGTGTTGATCTTGATCTCTGCCGATTAAGACAGGTCGTGAAGAGCACCGGTGCCTCGCTTGCGTGGGGAGGAAGTGTAAAGTTAAGTCCGGTTGATGATGTGCTTATTCGTGTTGAAAAAGTGCTTGATCTAGATAGTGAAGGGCAGTTGATAGCATCTGTATTGTCAAAAAAAATAGCGGCTGGGTCCACTCACGTTCTTATTGACATCCCTACAGGAGCATCTGCGAAAGTGCGGACGGTAGACGCAGCAGAGAATCTAAGTCGACAACTTATTGAAGTGGGAAAACGTCTTAATTTAAAGGTTGAAACCATCATTACAGATGGAAACGAACCAGTGGGGCAAGGGATTGGGGCAGGACTTGAGGCGAGAGACGTACTCAAAGTGCTTAAAGGTGAAGGCGATGCGCCAGAAAACCTTAAAGAACGCGCGTTGACCTTGGCGGGTTTATTGTTGGAAATGGGAAATAAAGCAGACAAAGGACAGGGCAAAATATTAGCCACAAACACCTTAGACACTGGTAAAGCCTGGCAAAAATTCATGGAAATTTGCCTATCTCAGGGTGGGCTAAAACAACTGGATAATACCGCTCATACTTATTCATTCGAAGCACAATACAAAGGTGTTATTAAACAAGTAGACAATCGAAAACTCGCTAGATTGGCCAAGTTGGCCGGAGCACCAGCGTCATCTGTTGCAGGGGTAGACTGGAAAGTTCGTTTAGGGCAGACAGTAGAGAAAGGTCAGTCCATATTGGATATTCATGCTGAAACAAAGGGCGAACTAAATTATGCCTACGAATATTTGGTAGCAAATGAAGATATTGTAATAATTGGAGAGTGATAATGACTAGCGCTGCTAAGATTAATCGAACTAATGACAAGAAAGCTTCCAGAGGAACACTGTTCTCAGTTGATGGTAATCAAACATTATTTCAAACACTGGCAAGTCAACTCGACTTAACATCGGGCAGTTTGGCTATGCGGCAATTTCCTGATGGTGAGAGTTATGTCAATGTTAACAGCGATGTAAATGGACAGGATGTTGTTTTGCTTTGCTCGTTAAACCAACCGGACAACAAAATACTCAAATTACTGTTTCTTGCCGATGACCTGCGTGATTTAGGCGCTAAAAGTGTCGGCCTGGTATCACCCTATCTTGCTTATATGCGCCAGGATACAAAATTTAATAAAGGCGAAGCGTTAACATCTAAAACGTTTGCGTCACTTCTTAATGAAAGGTTTGACTGGTTGGTGACGGTAGACCCTCACTTACACCGTTACCATTCATTGTCTGAAATTTACAGCATACCTGCAAAGTCACTTCATGCGGCTACACTGCTTTCAACGTGGATAAAAGAAAATACGAATAATGCCTTCTTGTTGGGACCTGATGAGGAGAGTGAGCAGTGGGTTAGCGATGTAGCTCAACAAGCGGGTGTGCCTTGTGGCGTATCGCGAAAAGAAAGACACGGTGATCGAAGTGTAACCGTGCATTTCCCGCCGCTGAATATTTTGGATGATCAACCTATTATTCTGGTTGATGACATCATTTCAAGTGGTCATACCATGATTGAGTCTGTACTGCAGCTCAAGCAACAGTTTATAAATCCGGTATGGTGTGTTGCGGTACATGGGATTTTTGCAGAAAACGCGGATTCTCACTTACTCGCCGCAGGGGCAGATCGATTAATCACCACCAACAGTATTGCACAGCCTCACGCTCAAATTGATGTGTCGAATCTAATCGCTCAAGAGTTAAGACGTTGTCTTGCATCGGAGAATGAATTGGTTTCCTAATTTAAAATTATCTAAAGACGTTTTTCTTACGAAGGTGCAGAAATGAAAGTAGCCATATTTGATATCCACCCTTTTGAAAAAACTTATATCGAAGAGGCTTTCGCTAATAGCAAGCATCAACCTGTTTATATTGACCAACAGCTGAGCGAACGCACTTGGGAGCTGGCTAAAGGTTATATAGCGGTCTGTTGTTTTGTGAATGACCAAATTAATGAAGATGTTATTTGTCAGCTGGCGTGCAGGGGGACTCAGCTAATCGCATTGAGGTGTGCAGGGTTTAACAATGTTGACCTGCATGCTGCGGCAGTACATGGAATCAAAGTCGTGAGAGTGCCCGGTTATTCCCCGCATGCCGTTGCAGAACACGCAATGGGGTTGGTTCTTTGTCTCAACAGGAAAATACATCGTGCCCATCAGCGAGTGAGGGAACTTAATTTTTCATTAGACGGTCTAGTTGGATTTGATATGCATGGAAAGACCGTGGGGGTGGTCGGAACCGGTAAAATCGGTGCGGCTTTCGCTCATATAGCAAGGGGATTTGGCTGCCGTGTTTTAGCTTTTGATCAATCTGTTGATGTCACGTTGCTAGCGCTTGGAAATGTTGAGTACTGCTCGCTTGAGAAGTTAATGGCGAGCTCGGATGTTGTATCACTGCACCTTCCGTTGACCCCGTCCACCCACCACCTGGTTAATAAAAACGTGCTTTCTTTGATGAAATCTAATGCATTATTGGTGAACACGAGTAGAGGAGAGCTAATCCAGGCGTCTTCTTTAATAGACGCGCTTAAGCTAAATAAAATTGCTGGTGCCGGGCTAGATGTTTACGAAGAGGAAGCAGATATATTTTTTGAAGACTTTTCGGACATCGGTGTGCAAGACGATGTATTAGCACGATTATTAACGTTTCCAAATGTGATTGTTACCGCTCATCAAGGTTTTCTGACCCGTGAAGCATTAACCAATATCGCTCAAACAACCGTCAAAAACCTCGATAGCTATTCTGTTGGTAGCCCGCTCATCAATGAGATCTCAACTCAGCTACAGGTAAAAGCTGGGTGCGACAGGCATGCAGTCAGTGGCTAATAGTCTCTTTCTATTCATGGTGGTTTTTAGCTTGTATACCCTTCAACAAGTGGTTGACGAAGAAGCGGTTGCCCGATTCAGCTATCAATATTCTTGTAGGTGTAATAGTCGGGCCTCTTTTTCTCAACTGGGTTAGCTTTGATGAAATAGCCGCTATCGCTGCTGATGTCGCGGTTGTCGCTTTATTGTTTGCTTCTGGCCTAGGCGTTCATTGGTTAGCGTTTAGACAAAATATTGCCAAAGGATGTTTACTCGGTATTGTTGGTATCGTTGCCAGCCTCATTTTGGGGTTTATTGCGTCGTATGCTATTGATAACCGGTTTGATGAGGCTATGTATGTTGCCGCAGCCCTTTCTGCCACGAGTATTGGCATTAGTATTGAGTCGTTTCGACAGTACAAATTGCAAAATACACCACTTGGCAATGTATTACTGGCGGCGGCGGTTATTGATGATGTAGTTGCCTTGTATTTGATGTCGTCACTGCACTCGTTGAGTTCAAGTAACACCGGCTTTATTTCTTTAGGTTATTCGATGTTGGTTAGTTTGGGAGCATTACTTGTACTTGGCACAGCTTTGTTTTTTATTGCTCGCAGTATCAATCGTTACACATTGCTTGATCGGTTGCCGTTAAGAGTAACCTGTTATCTACTTATTGTTGGCGTAAGTGCGCTTATCACTAGTATCGTCGGATTGTCTGGTGCTTTAGGTGCCTTTATTGCGGGGCTTATGCTCACCATTGTCAGCCATGGTAGGAGTAGTCATCGTAAAACACATATTCAGTTCGAAAGGCTGTTTAACTGGATGGTCCCCGTATTTTTTATATCTATAGGTATAAGGGTGGCTCAAATACCGGTAAGTGGGAAGCATCTATTGATGTTGACTGGAGCCTTATTGTTGGCTGCCATTCTTGGGAAGCTGTTTAGCCCATGGTGCATAAAAAATCACTTTAGTAACAGAGAACGTTGGACTTTGGGGTTCGCGTTACTCCCTAGGGGAGAAGTTGGCCTGATCGTCGCTAGCATGGGGTTGCAACAAGGCCATGTGAGTGAACATACAATGATCGCTCTGGTTACGATGACTTTGGCAACGGCACTCATTGCCCCAGTTGGTATCGCAATTGCCAGTTACCCCCTTCAACAGAGATAAATCAGACTAAAAAAAGAGGAGATAAATATGAAAAAAATAATACGAGTGATGATGTTATCTGCACTACTGTTTTTAGTTTCATGTTCTGAAGGTATGCACTCTGATACCACGTACACAAAAGGACCCTTTTCTGGAAATGGAGAAAAAATCTATTTCACTGGGGTCACAGAAGATAATTCAGTTGTGCCTACATCAGGGGGGCATCATCATATGAAAATGCACGGTGGTGGCTGTGTAACATGCCACGGTATTAATAGGGAGGGGGGGAATCGAATGTGGCCTTGGTTTTGGGTTACCTCGCCTGCACTCACCCCCGCCGCTTTAACTGGTGATCATGAAAGTAAAGGTCATGATCACGCTGTTTATGATTCCAATTCACTAAAAAGGGCAATCATTGAGGGCGTGAACCCCGCGGGAGAAAACCTTAACGACCTTATGCCTAGGTGGCAAATGTCAGAAAGGGATGCAAATGATCTGGTTCACTTTCTTTTAGGTGATCATCAAGATGAACATTAGGAATTCTATGAGATGAAAGAATCAAATGTAGCTAAGAAATACCCTTGGTACGTGAAAATATTCTTCTGGAACCAAATGAGACGTTATGGGCAGGTGCTGGAGCCCGCCAAGCTATGGGGAAGAACCCCAAAAGTGTTTGCGGCCTTGGCACTACTCTATGGTGCCATCGATCGCAGAAAATCACCCATTGAACCCTCCTTAAGGTCGTTAATCACCGTGCGTGTCTCACAAATTAACTGGTGCGAATTTTGTGTTGATATTAATTCCATGATGGTTTTGAAACGTGGAAACAGTGAAGAAAAACTCTCCGACCTGGAGAGCTATAAAGACAGTGATTTGTTTACTGAGCGCGAGAAGGCCGCCATAAATTATGCTGAGGCAGTCACACTTTCGAACAAACAGGTCACCGAGAAAGATCGAGAGTGGCTTGCAAAATATTTTTCGGAGGATGACGTTATTGAACTTACAGGGCTCATTGCCTTTCAGAATATGTCTAGTAAGTTCAATGCGGCCTTAAATGTTCCTCCACAGGGGTTTTGTCAAATCAAACGCTAATACTCATAAAGTTTAAGCGTATTCTAGATATGCTCTGCATATATTTGATTATTATTTAATTAAAATATTTTTTAACGCTCGGAGGCTATTAATTGAATGACTATGCAGTTCAACTCGATCACATAATTATATTTGCCCAGAGTATTGGGATCGGCTTCTTAATCGGTGTTGAACGAGAGCAGCATAAGGAAGCCATTGCAGGAATTCGTACCTTTGCATTGATTTCAATTGCAGGTACGCTGTCTGGTTACGTGCTGAAAATGGGTCAGTATCCTTTTATAACCATTGTGATGGCGCTGGTCATTGGAACATCATTAATTGTTGCGCAATGGCAGAAATCCAATCACTGCCAAACTGACCCTAACACAACGTCGGTTATCGCAGGCATCATCACTTTTGGCTTGGGTTTCATGTTGTGGTTTGGTCATAATATTCTTGTTGCCGCTATCGCCATAGCAACAACCGCTATTCTCTATTTTAGGGCTGAGCTGCACAGCGTACCGAATAAGTTATCCCGACAAGACATTACGTCGTTCTTCCTGTTCGCAGCAATTGCCTTTGTCCTATTGCCTGTCTTACCAAATACTACCTATGGGCCCTATAACGTTATTAATCCCTACCAAATAGGTTGGCTGGTCGTATTAATTTCTGGTATCAGCCTTGCCGGGTACCTCGCGATAAGGTTGCTTGGTAAGAAAAAGGGCATCCTTGTTATTGGTTTTTTTGGCGGACTGGTATCAACAACCGCCACTACGATGGTTTATTCACGTCATACGGCTAAACAACCATCGTTCATGCCCGAAGCCGTTGTCATCATCATGCTTTCAAACTTGGTGTTGTTCTTACGAATCGTAGCGGTAACAGCCATCTTTGAATCCTCCGTTTTAACGTCTCTCGCACCGGGTTTATTGGGCGGGTTACTGCTTGGAATAGCCTATATTTTTTGGCTACTTAGACGATTCAAACCAAACAAAGACAAAGAAGCGCCTGAGTTTAAAATTGAAAACCCGACAGAGCTAAAGGCTGCAATTAGCTTTGCGTTAATATTTGCGGGTGTATTGCTTCTGGTTGCCTGGATGAACGACACGTTTCAAGCCGAAGGCGTGTACATTGCAGCGTTTATCTCAGGGTTAACCGATGTAGACGCGATAACCTTGTCGAGCCTAAGGCTTGTTTCTACCGGTAATATTGATGCGTCGATCGCTACCAACGCAATCTTAGTAGCCTATATCGCGAACCTAATTTTCAAATATGGTTTAACCGTTGCGCTAGGTACAAAGGAACTCCAATTACATATTGGGGGAGGGTTTTTATTGTCGCTAATAGGGATATTGCTTGCTTGGTTCTTTTTATCATGAACAACAGAGGTTATAACTTTCGTTTGGCGTTTAAGTTGGCTCTTTTTATTACCTAGGAGCAGTGTCTACCATGTAGACACAAAAGTGGCGAGGGCTGCCAGAGCGGCCTACCAAAGATAGGTGGTGTGCCACCTCGATTAATCATATTCGCCTACATTCCTGATCATAGGGTGGACGCTTTCATAGATGCTATAGGTAATAAGTAGTTCAGAGATGATCCCGGCGAGAAAGCAGTAACGCAACAAATTACCGTCATACAATTTTCTAAATTAAACATAGAAATACTTAGCTTTCGATGTTGACTCATTCGCTGCACACAGGTCTAGACTACTAATATATAAACATAGCAAGCATTAACCATTGACTGGATTTTTCACGAGATAAAGTCTAATCCAATTAGAGGTAACGAAAAATGGATGGTCTATTTTCTTTTCTATTATTTGCAGCACTTTTTTATTTTATGATGCGTCATGGTTGTGGCTCTCACTCCGTGCATGGGCATGGTGGACATCATAAGAAAAGCACTGCTGACAATCATGTTGATCCTGTTTGCGGGCAATACGTTAACGTAGACGAAGGGTACGGGAAAATGTACCAAGGTCTTCTTTATCGCTTTTGTTCAAGAGCGTGCCTGGATAAATTTGAAACCAATCTTGAGAATTATATTCAGCACCCCAATCCTGTCGACGGGGGCTCGTCATGAGTCAAGGACTTTCACTAAAGGCGGCAGGTCATGCGAGTAGCCTGTTCGCTGCAATTACATTCACTTTATGCGTCCTGTTTGATCTGGTATTTCCTGAGCGGGCAATGTATCAAACCTGGCAAGCACTCTTGCCGGGTTTCGAATGGATCAGTTGGCGTAGTTATTTTATTGGTCTTATAGAGAGTTACGGATACGGCTGGTACGTTACGCTTATTTGGATTCCTCTTTATAACGTAATCGCGTCTCGTGACACACCGGCTGAGAAGAAGCCATCCAGTTGTTGTAAGCACGGTGCAGGTACAGAGCAAACGTAGGATGCCTACATTAAGGGGTCACTATGGACCGTGGTCGATTAGTTGAAATAGCAGGCGCGGGGCCCACAGGACTGTCTGCGGCGATTGCTTTGGTGAAAGCGAGTGGTATTACTTGACCAATTGGAACAAGCGAGATTCCTTGTTAACGTTACGAGAGGGATGTACCTGTACCTGGTGTAAGCACAAAAGAAAGAATATATCGTGACCGATAAAAAGACGTTGACATCCTATCTCAGTAATCTTCGGAAACGACAGGGTAGTGGGCTTCATGTAGTTGAGCGCCCAGGTTCTGGTCCGACGATAGTTTTGCTGCATGGTCTTGGTGGTACACACCGGTATTGGTTATCGGTCATGGATCAGGTTAATTTCGATTCCCACCTGATTATGGTTGATTTACTGGGTTTTGGAGACTCACCTAAACCGTATTGCCGATATACGGTAGATTTACATTTAGAAGCCTTAAAAGAGGCTTTAGGTGATCGTAAAAATTTAACTCTGGTAGGACATTCTCTCGGGGCAGCGTTGGCCTTAGCCTATTCCGCACGGTACCCGGAAACGGTTAATCGCCTGATCTTAATCAGCTGCCCATATTTCGGTGATAAACATACCGCTTATCGGTGGCTAAGGCATAAACCCAGTGGCTGGTTATTGACTAATATGATGACTACCGCATTAACTTGCCTGATAACTAGGGGCATCACAAGACAAATTCTTCTTTATATACTGAAGGATTACCCTGCTGAAGTCGTGGACGACCTCGTTAAACACAATGTAATGTCATCTACGACGTCTCTTTGGGAGGTCCTTTATCGTTATGACCTTAATGATGATGCCAAGAAGCTTCCAAAAACATTACCTGTCATTTGTATCCATGCGGAAGATGATATTTCGGCACCGGTCGAGGGCATTAAACGCCTGGTACGACTGCATTCGAACTGGCGGCTAATCCTGTTGGATGGCACTGGTCATCAACCCTGGCTAAGAGCACCAAAATCCTGTGCAGATATTATTCTTGGCGTTCCATTGATGACCCACACTAATTTTATAACGGAGTTTTAGCGAATCGTTAGCTCAATAAAGGAATACTTAGGTGTTTAATAATATCGATGGTGCAACGAACAGATATAACAACACCTCATGTCATTGTGAGGAGAGCAATGGTGCTGTTGAGCAAGACGCAACAGTCATAGATCCTTTTAGTGTCTATTGTGAAGGCGATGAGCTATTTACGGCAATGCTCGATGCGATTTCTAACGCTGAAATAAGTATTTATCTGGAATCATACATTTTTGCAACAGATGAGGTCGGCCAACGCTTTATTGTGGCCCTCCAAGAAAAAGCCATGCAAGGGGTTGATGTAAGAATACATATTGATGCTGCTGGCAGTGGAAATTGGTTACATGGTTCCTTTTTCAAAAAGATGATTCCATATGGCGTGAAACTCAAGTGGTTTCATCGTTGGGCCTGGAAAAATCCGCTTCAATTCAATGTACGAAATCATCGAAAAATATTAGTAGTGGATGGCACGAAGGCCTTCATCGGTGGGTTCAATATTCATAATGAAAGCTCTCGTAAAATGATTGGAGTGCAGCGTTGGTTTGACTGCCATGTAGCTATGTCCGAACCAACCGCTAAAGCGGTAGAACGTTATTTTTTGGAATTTTGGAATGGTTCGAGGCAGTTTCACCTTCCGGTCAGTGACTCACCTATCTATCTATTACCAAATTTCTCAAAAAAGTGCCGTTTTCGTCTGCGTTGTGAAATTGGCAATATGCTGAAGTCTGCCAAGGAAAGCGTACGGGTTGCAACGCCTTACTTTGTACCTGATAGTTTTTTGCTTAAGCGCTTAATAGCCACGGCTAGCCGTGGCGTACGAGTCGAATTAATGGTTCCCCGATTAAGTGATAACAAATGCGTAGATTGGGCCGTTAAAAACTACTACACGCAATTATTGATGGCAGGTATCGAGGTTTATGAGTATCAGCCTCGGATGCTCCATGCCAAGCTTATGATAGTGGATGATGTGAAAGTAATGATCGGTTCTGCCAACGTCGATTATCGTAGCCTGTTTGTTAATTTTGAACTGGTACTTATTACTTCTAATAACGCACTTATTTCCTCATTTAGAAAGCTATATTCAGCGGCCAAAACAGAGTGTCACCCAATTTCAGCAGCTCATTGGAAACGGATAGCATGGCGGTGGTGGCCATTGGCCTTATTGGGATATTGGTTGAGACGACTGTTATGAAGCTAATGTTCCGGTACATAAGAGCTAGGGTTACATTAAAAGTATTATTTTATTTTTTTCTTTCAATAATACTTGCTTGTATCGCACAGGCGGAAACAGGTGGCACCATTCCTGTTGGAAAATTTTCGAGCGGAGGATTGGAAGGATGGGAGGAAAAGCTCTTTAATGGTAAAACAAGCTATGTTTTTGTTCAGTTGGGTGACACAACTGCTCTTAAAGCTGACAGTAAAGCCAGTGCATCAGGGTTAGTAAAAAAAATTACTGTAGATATTAAAAAATACCCTTATCTGACTTGGCGTTGGCGCGTTTCAAATAGATTAGGCCAAATGGATGAAAAACAAAAATCTGGTGATGACTATGCAGCAAGGATATATGTTGTAGTATCTGGAGGCCTATTTTTTTGGAATACTAAAGCAATAAATTATGTTTGGTCGAGTAATTTGCCAAAGGGTACATCCTGGCCGAATGCCTTTGCAGGAAGTAGCGCACGAATGTATGCAATACGTTCTTCCGATGACCAGCTAGAAACGTGGTACGAAGAAAAACGCAATGTCTATGAAGATTTTAGAAAATTGTTTGGTTCAGAAGTGCGATATATTCATGTGGTCGCTTTGATGACTGATACTGATAATAGTGAAGGTAAGGTAGTTTCCTACTACGGTGATATTACTTTTTCACAAAAGTGATATCCAGCAGGGTTATGGCTAAAATTTAGTTAGAAGGAAGAACGATAATTAATATCAACTTATGGTGAACTTAATTGAAATGTACTAACCTAATAGACAAAAGGTTTCTATTAATGTGTTTGTAAATTGGATCGGTAGATGGCTTTTATATTCAGGTTCATTGCCCTAGCTCTCTTGATAACTGTTGGTTTAGCGTACAGTAGTATATTGGCTGATGTGGGGGTGATTGATTCTGAAATTATTTCTTCTTTCGAGAAAACTACTGATATGCACTTTGACCATTCGGTTTCAACTGCGCATGTACATGTAGATGAAGATCTTACCGAAAGTTTAGCGCAGAATTGTCATCACAGTTCTGGTCCCTCATGTAGTGGTTGTTGTTTGTTTTCGTATGGCGCAATAAATTTTGTGCATCATAATGATATATGGGTTCATAGAGCCGATAAATATTACAATTCCTGTATTTTAACTGGCCTAAAGCGGCCGCCAAAGTTAATTCCTCAGTCTTTTCAGGTTTAGTTTTTTCGTCAGGTAACGGGTTAGTTATCGACTTATACCATGAATTGTTATGAGGAATTTTGAAATGTCATTCTCTAAAGTCATTAGTGCATTATCTATCTCTGCGTAATCATCCCAATGCTTCCAGGTTTCATTCGGATTAATCAGAAAACTGTCGAAGCACTCTGGATCATTGCTATCTTGCCAAGCGACTTCAATTGGGTAGCTATCGTCTGATAAACCGCTTGCTTCTACATCAAAAATTATCATTTTTGGTAGTTTGCTCCAGTTAGTAAAAATCACATTTAGAACACAAACCTGTATTAATATTTTACCATCAAAACTGATACAACCGGAAAATTCCATGGTTTGACAAGTAATTTCGGCATAATAACTTTCACGACCAGCTATTGTAGAGCACTATTTTCTGGTATCAATATAGTTTGAGACCTTTGCTACGCTCGTGACGTCGTGCAAAGGTCTCAGTTTGGCATATTGAATTGGTGACAAGCATAATGACCTAAATGGATTAGACTGACTGCTATTGCAGGATGAAATATGGACTCCCTAGAGCAAGAATTAGCACATATAGAAACTCAATTGGCAGCTATAGAAAAAGAAAAATCTGCCTTGCTCGAGCGTAAGCACCTTCTTCAGAACCAATTTACGGAAAAACAGATACCCGCTATTCAAATCGAAACACTCAGCGTGGATGACAAAGTGGCTTTGTTTTCCTGCCTCTTTAAAGGCCGAACCGATATATTTTCTCGACGATGGGAAAACAAGCAGGGCCGAAGTGGCTATGCCGTTGCATGCAGCAACGAATGGCGCCAAGGGATTTGTCACAAGCCTCGTATAAAATGCGGTGACTGCCAGCATAGAGCATTAAGTGCTATTGATTATGCGGTTATCTATGATCACCTTGCCGGCAAACATACTGTTGGTTTATACCCTCTTTTACAGGGTGATGATTGCTGGTTATTAGCGGTAGATTTCGATAAGTCAGATTGGCAGCAATCCATCACTGCATATAGAGAAATTTGTTTAGACTTTTCTTTACCAGTTCTCGTTGAGCGATCTCGATCCGGTAACGGTGCGCATGTTTGGGTATTCTTTGAAGAAACCGTTCCTGCGAAAGATGCTCGAAGATTAGGTTTTTCGCTATTAGATAAAGCAATGGAGAAACATGCCGGTTTATCCTTTGAGTCTTATGACCGACTGTTTCCTAATCAAGACACCATGCCTGAAGGCGGCTTAGGAAATCTTATTGCACTGCCCTTACAGAATGAACCTAGAAAAGTTGGAAATTCAGTATTTATTGATGAGCAGTTTAAAGCTGATACAGATCAATGGGCAGAGTTAGCTAAAGTAAAAAGGGTAAGTCGACGTGAGCTATATGATTTGTTGGATCAACTCGAAGACAACTCAGACAATAGTCTAGACCTAAAACCTTGGGAGAAATCTTTCCCTGTTAAAAAGGATAAAATTGAAGGCTGCCCTCTCAAAGTTGCCGTTGTTTTGGCAAACAAGATCTACATCCCCATCGAAGGAATGCCCCAGGCTCTAATTGCGAGAATGAAGCGCGTTGCCAGTTTCTCCAACCCTGTGTTCTTTAAAACTCAAGCGCTGCGTTTTTCAACCAACGGCATTCCTCGCTTCATTTGTTTGGCGACCATTGAACAAGGCTATCTGTGTTTACCAAGAGGTTGTTTTGACGAGGTTACGGAAATCCTAAACCAGCAAGAAATTCAGATAGAAATTGATGAAAAGAGACAAACAGGACAAAAACAGAAAGGCATCAAGTTTAAAGGGGAACTGAGGCCTGACCAGAAATCTGCCGTGAAGGCCCTAAGTCAACATGATGTGGGGGTGTTGCACGCACCGACAGCTTTTGGAAAAACGATTACTGCGATTGGTGTAATTCATAAACGTAAAGTAAACACACTGATACTTGTGCATAGTCGACAGCTGCTGGACCAATGGAAGGAGCGCTTGTCGATGTTTTTAGATAATGCCGAGATTGGCGTTATAGGTGGAGGTAAACGAAAGGCTACCGGGATGATTGATGTGGCAACGTACCAAAGCCTAATCAATCGAACCGACAATACCGTGGACCCTGCGGTTTTCGAGTATGGCCAAGTCATTATTGATGAATGTCACCACATTTCTGCACCCAACTATGAGCGTTTGCTTAATGAAATTCATGCGAAATATGTTCTGGGTGTGACCGCAACACCTCAAAGGCAGGATGGCCATCAACCCATTATATTTATGCATGCAGGGCCTATTCGGCATGCTGTTGCTTCATCAAAACAAAACCAGTTTGATCAGAGGGTTATTACTAAACTTATTTCTAGCATTCCGCCAACAGAGATGTTGAATCCTGAATCTCGACCTCATATTGCTGAGGTATATCGGTGGTTAATGGAGAGTGAGAGCAGAAACCAACAAATCATTAATGATGTGGCGCTTTCTGTCAACGAAGGTCGTAACCCAATCCTGCTAACAGAAAGGCGCGAGCATGTTGAGCTACTCAGTGATCTATTGAAAGATAAAAGTATTTCATTCACTGTTCTTCGTGGGGGAATGAAAGTGAAAGAACGCAAAGATGCAATGGCATCCTTGGATGAATCACAAGTGCTGATAGCGACAGGTAAATACATTGGAGAAGGGTTTGACCTTCCAAAACTCGACACACTATTTCTAGCGCTTCCGATTTCCTGGAAAGGGTCGTTAGCTCAATATGCTGGTCGTATTCATCGTACAGCGGAAGGGAAAGAAAAAGTCGTCATTTATGACTATGTGGATAATCAGCTTCCAATGTTGCAAAGAATGTTTCAGCGTCGCCAGAAAGGTTATAGAGCCTTAGGTTATACTGTTTTCGAGTCAGGATCGGATGGTTTTATTCAGGGATCATTGGTCTAGATCAATGTGAAAGTACTAAATTTACTAGAAAATCTTAATGCCTGATAAAAACAATAAATAACAATGACTTAGAATAATAAATAAAAATGGTCGACTAAAAAGTGAGAATTTTGCTCACTTTATATGTTGTTCTGCACAGCCATTTGTTGCTACATATCCACTCTCTTTAAAACTCCAGATTATTCTTTAAAAGCCCGCTATCATTAGCGATCGTTTCTTTGGCTCAGCTTATCTCAATGTCTGAAATCTGATTAATTGTTTTTCATATGTATTTTTTTAGGATATCAGCGGATGTTCGAGTTCATCTGAAAAGGTGAAGAGCAAGTTATTTTCTTTAATAGTTGGTTTGTCTCAGTTTGTTTCGTCAGGAATAATTATCCGAAGCTTATTCGGTTGAGCTAAGAGAAAGGATGGCGTAAAGCCCAACATTGACCTGAAAGTGTGGCAATAGTGTGATGAGTCATTAAAGCCAGCCGCAACCGCCGCCTCTGTTAAATTTTCTCCCTGACCGACTAAAATAGCTGTTACATATAATCGATGCCATAGGCGATAGCGGCGAATTGGAACACCAGTTTGTTGCTTAAATAATTGAACTAAGCGTGAGGCTGATAGGTTGACAGCTAACGCAAGGTCATCAAGTGATAAATTATCACCTATTGTTTGTTTAATTAATTTTATTACTTCCACAACGCGCGGATCAGTGTCGTAGCAATCCATACAAGCCTGATTATTCTTGGTTAGTAGGTGCTCAATGTATTCGTATGCAGGCTTCGATTCTAATTGTGATCGATACATTTCCCAAAAGTCAGCAATAAACTCATCTTCACAAAATAATTGATATCCTATCCCATTCTCATGTTTCTGCATCAATCGTGATAATGAAGAATAATCGACGCCAAGCGGGTCCAAATTGCAGTTCACAATAATCGCATTATGGGTCTCTACACGAACGGACATACCTGCTGGTAAAAGCAAACTCCAGCATTCTATTGGCTCTAATTGTTCTTTTGTTTGAAAGGTTATAGGTTTATCTAGGGCAACCACTAAGGCTGCTGCACCTTGTGATAGATCTAGAGTTTCAAACAAGGGGCCAATATATAGCGTTCGCTTATCCCATAGATATAACAAGGATGGGTTAATGTTATGCACCATAATATCACTCGATATTGACTCATTTTTTTGTTGCTATGCAGCTTAAAGTTGGTTACTGCTATCGCTAAACAAGGCCCTATAAAAAACCACAATACAGCTTACACCTGTATACTATAAAAGATAAAAAGTTCAAGCTCACCCACATCATTCCCTTTTAGTGAGCTGTTTATCGATTTCAACAGATAAAAACAAACATTATCAAATCTTACAAGCGTCGCCCTTTTCGTAAATTCTATTCTTGCCATGTTGAAATTCCTTCAGCAATAAAAATAATATTTTAAGGACGAGACTATGAAAAAAATATTAATTCCCTTAGCGACGGTATTAACAATCGCGCTTTCATCTCAGGCACAGGCCGGATGGTTTTCCGATTTCTTTAGCTATACAAAAACAAAACACCCTATCGTTCTAGTACCGGGTATCTTTGCTTTCGACACGATTGCAGGCATTGATTATTGGTATCAAATTCCAGCTAGTTTAGAAGCAAAAGGTGCTGAAGTTCATGTAGCAAAGATTAATGCATTTGATAGTTCTGCGATGCGTGGTGAGGCGCTTATTGCTCAACTGGAAGAAATTCAGGCAGCGTCTGGTGGTAGTATTCAGAAGTTTAATCTTATGGGCCACAGCCAAGGTGGTATGACGGCACGTTACGTTATGAATGTTCGTCCAGACCTAGTTGCTTCAGTCACGACTATGGCGACACCACATACAGGTTCACCACTTGCAGATTTGGTAACAGATATTGCTCCGCCAGAATCTGTGCAAGGCGTTTTATTCGAAGTATTTGCGAATACGGTTGGTAATTTAGTGAATTTACTTTCTGATAATAAAAAAGATCAGTCTGATATTTACGCAATGCTTGGTGAATTTAATGAAGCTGGTGCTGCACAGTTCAATGCTAACTTTCCGCTTGGCTTACCCGCATCAGAATGTGGAGCTGGGCCATCGAATGTTACGATAAACGGTGAAAATATTAAGTTATATTCTTGGGGCGGTACTGGGCATTTAACCGGTGGTCTTGATATCTCAGACGCATTATTTGCTATTACCAGTCTTGCATTTGACGAAGCAAACGATGGTGTTACGGGTATTTGTTCCAGTCACTTCGGCTCAATATTGCGTGATGATTACTTCATGAACCATCTTGATATTAATAACCACGTTCTAGGCCTTGTTTCTATTTTTGAAACTAACCCTAAAACCGTTTTCAAAAACCATGCTAATCGTCTAAAAAAGGCAGGTATGTAAGTGTAATTACCGCTAGCACATTGAAGGATTGTTACTCCCTAACAATCCTTTATTAAACTTATCTCAACTAACTCTGCGGTTTACACTATGAACACGAAAAAAACGATCATCGCAAGTAGCTTGTTTCTAGCTGTCGTTTTGTTAACGAGCTACCTTGTTAGCAAACCTAATCACTTTGGTGACACTGTAACTTCTGTAGGTGCAGGAAACGCTGAAACAATTACATCTGCAAAAGCAACAAACCAGCGGTTACTTGATGATGCCCTTAATCATAAAATAGTGAAAATTCACTCAGATAACGTCCCGTCATTAGCTGGTATAGAGCATGAAACAAATATTCTCACAGATAGTGAAGGCAATTTACGGGTAGATGAGTCTTTAAAAGAATTGTTTGAATTTTATTTATCTTCCATTGGTGAAGAGCCTTTCGAGCAGGTGCTTCAGAGAATTCAGTCAGAACTAGACTCTCAATTGAAATCCCCTGCGCTAGAACAGGCTTTATCCTTATTGAAACGCTATGTTGACTATAAAATTGAACTAGTAAGTATTGATCAAGAAGCACCAAGTCCACTGGTTCACTCAAATTCAGCTATTGAAAATATTAAGCATCAGAAATCTCAGTTGAGTGCTTTAAGGTCAAGCTACTTTGATCCGGTCGAATACCAGCAGTTTTTCGAACAAGAAGAGCTTTATGATAACTACATGATCTCTCGCATAGAAATAACCCGCGACCAAGCATTGGATGAAGAAACAAAGAGGCAAAATATAGATGCCCTAGAACAAACGCTTCCAGAAGAAATTAGGTCTGTTAGAAAAAAGGTCTCATTGCATGGAAACTTGTATGCACGTGCAGAAAAAATGAAATCTGAAGGTTTCAGTAATGAAGCGGTTTTTCAAATAAGAGAAGAGTCTTTAGGAACGGAGGCTGCAGAAGCCTTAGCAAAATTAGACGACGACCGAGCGCAATGGCAGAAGCGTTTAACAGGCTACAAACAACAACGAGATGCGATTATTGACTCCGGGCTTAGTCAGGCAGATCAATTGCGTGCGATCAATAACATAATCGACGTGAATTTTTCGGGTACTGAAAGGCTCAGGGTTAGGGCGCTAAATAGTAGCTTGTAGAAGCCGCTGTTATCTTTATTTCAGTCCTTACTTCTTTCTCATATTAAGTTTATTCTTTGGCAAACATAAATAAAATTTAGGCTTAACTAAAGTAGTTACGAGATAAGCATTAGGTACTCTCTATGTCGAAATAATTCTTATACCACTTCCTGTGCGGCTGCCAATAACGTCAATCCTATTTGCCATTTGTTCTTTGAGTCTGTTACGTGTGAAATGAGACCTATCATAAGTTCGCTAGCTTGTAGGTTTGTTAAGACTCTTTGCGGCGTCGAGTGATTCTATATCGAGACAGCTAAAGCCTTCGTCGATAAATAGGGTGTCTAGTTTAATTCCACCCGCATAAGACTGAACCGCATCGGATAAATCACGTGCCAAAGATAGCACAGTAAGAGAAAAAGGGGGGTGGAGGGATTAAATATTAATCAAATCAAATTTGGTTAAAAAGAAATCCCTCCGTCCCCTTTGCTCTTTCACCCATGCGATGTAGTTCATGACCGCAGTCATCACAGCTTTTGTCTTCGTCTGCCAGGTCGTGAATGATGACATCACGTGGTAAGTCTTTTGGTAAAGGTTTACGAACCGGTTTTTTACGCTCGTAGGTGATCGACTCTTTTTCGGCTTCGGTAGGCTCTGCTTCAGACTCATCTGCTAATTGCTCCACCTCATTAAATAACTCACCCTGACCCGGGTAGCCTTCAGTGCTTTTACCAAATTGTTTATGCTGAGCTAAACGAAACTGTTCAGTAAGATAAGCGATAGTCTCATCTCTTTCTGCGAGAAGTTTCTTCAGTAAAATAGGGTCGTCAGGGAGTGATTCGATGTCTGTTTTCATGCGTGTATTTTAACAAAACACACGCTAACTTGCTGTTTTTATTTATACTATTTGTCTGATTTTATTACATAATATTTTGATAATTGACAGCTTGATGACCGATGACATCATAGCCTTCCAGCAACCAAGACAACTGCTGTTCATTCAACTCTAAACACGCTTCATCAATACGGCTTGGCCATTTGAATTTATCTTTTTCAAGTCGTTTATACCATAAGGCAAAGCCGGTTTTATCCCAATAAAGTATCTTCAATTTATCCTTGGCTTTGTTGCAGAAAATAAACAAAGCACCGCTCATGGCTGGCAGATTCATCTCAGACTCAATGATCACAGAAAGGCCGTTAATCGATTTTCTGAAATCGACAAATTGCCGATGAAGATAAATGCGCGAAGGCTGAACAAACATCTTCATGATAAGCCCTTTATCACGCTGACCAAAAAGTCAGATGATATCGACTCAGGAAAAGACAGCTCACCGGCTTGGGTGATTAGCGTGATGGTTTGTTTAGGGCGTGTCGCTTGCGTGACTTTTTCAGATATCTGTCGAACAACTTTCGCTTCGACAAAGTTATTGCCCGTCGAGTGACGCTGCTTATTAAGATAGAAAGCAGAGCTGCTGATTTTATGTTTGGAGCAGAACTCTGAAATGGTTAAACCGCTTTCTTTTTGAGTGGCAAAGATGGCTGGCCAGTCGTGTTTGGGTCGTTTTTTTGTCATGTGCTAGTTCCTTTTGAATTTTGGAACTAGCGTAATTAATTGTTGAGATTCATATTAGGTGTGCTTCGCGTGACGCTTACTTATCTATACTGTTTTTTACAGCAGTAACTACGTATTCGCTTGCTGAAGGAAAGGCGACTAAGAAAGAAGAGCTTCAGCCTCCTGAAGATTTCAGCAAAGATGAAGTTATCCATATACACAACTTAACTGAGCCAACTGCTGCAGGAGTGCCAGAAGGGGAGTCTTATGTAATCCATGAAGATGCGATGGAAGAGCACCCTCATGGACATAAAGTACATCCTCATACGATTAAAGGAGCTGAAAGACATGGCATGAGAGCCAGTGACTATAAACGAGAAATGTTTGGCACTGACTAAGTCAGATTCAGTCTTCTTATACTACTTTCCACCTTGCCTTGTGAAATTGGAGGTTAAACTCAAGGCTCGGTGGATATAGGTATATGGGAAGTAATTTAACACTGGAGATAGTTATCGGTTCTAATTATGAGCTTATCTCTATTGCTTCGTTAGATCTACCTACCATAAAAATAGCAATTCCAGTAATAAATATACCTAGCCATTGAATAGGAGACAATAACTCAAAGAAATATATATATCCTATTAATAATCCAAAAACAGGTGTTAAGAAACTAAAAACATTTAGTTTAAAGAGTGGCGCTCTTCGTAATAACCAGAACCACAAAACAAAAGGTAACGCAGTGCCGAATAATGTCAGGACTGATAGAATTAATATGTAATCAAGAGTAAGTTGTAACGACAGTATGTTACCTTGATAAAGGTTGAGGGCCCCTAAAGGAATCGCTCCGATACAGAGCTGTAACCCCATGGCGTTGTAGATATCCACTTTGTTAGCAATTCGTTTAAGTAAAATATTACTAACGGCAATGCCTATGGCCGCAATGAGAACGAATAATATGCCTTGAACCATATTTGGGTTATTAAGTGTAATTGACCCTGAGCTTATGATAAATATTCCAATAAAGCCTAGCCCTATACCAATCATTGAGTTTTTACTTGGACGTTCACTAAGAAAGTACCAACCAAGCAAGCTTGCAATCAATGGTTGAGTGTTTGTAATGACGGTCGCTAAACCTGGCGATAACAAACTTCCCGCATAAAACATCCCCCAAAAGCCAATACTAGTAGCAGTAAATCCAGCAAAAGTAATAGTAATCCATTCCTTCGTATTATTGGGAAAAGGGCGATTGCCTTAGCTTATATTGGCCGACTGTATGAGCATGAGAAAGTCATTCGTGAGCAGTCATTAACTGGCCAGGAAAAACAGGATTATCGTCACCAAAACAGTACACCAGTAGTGGATGCGTTTTTTAATTGGTGTCACGAACAGCGACAACGCATTGATCTGGTGAAAAGTAACCCTCTATCCAAAGCCCTGGCTTATGTAATGAAGCGTGAGGCAGCGCTACGTGTTTACTTAAATGATCCTGAGGTGCCAATGGATACTAATCACCTTGAACGGGCGCTTCGGGTGATCCCCATGGGGCGTCGGAACTGGTTGTTCTCATGGACGGAGTTTGGCGCGGAACAGGTTGGTGTTATTCAAAGCCTGCTAGTGACTTGCAAGTTACATGGCGTTAACCCTTATGACTACTTAATTGATGTTTTACAGCGTATTAGTTGTCATCCAGCCAGTAAGGTTGGAGAACTAACCCCTAGGGTGTGGAAAGAAAAATTTGCAGCGAATCCAATGCGCTCAGATGTGGAGAATTTAACTAATGGCAGATAAAAAGGTTTACCAGGACTGGTCTGATAGTGCGGCTAAAGTCAGAGCGATTGCTTCTGACTCCCCATTAGAGCTTTGGCAAAAGAGCCACTTGGTTGCAGGTGCATATGCAGGTTTAGCCCTAGAAGGGTTGAAATCAAAGCACCGGCATAAGATCCTTGGCGGGTTCTCTAAAATGAACGGGATACTCTCACAGTATACGCTGAACACATATGATGAATACCAGATCATTAAGGAAGAGGACTTACGTGAGATCGTCAGAATCGTCATGTCGCTGGAGCCGTAAGGTTAAAGGGCATTAAACTCCTGTTAGTGCAATGACACCTGAAAATGACCGGTTACGGCGCAGGAACAGAATTATTTATTGAAGTAGCTATTCGTTCACTGCCAGTGAAGTTTATGGGGAGGTATCCGATATTAAGATTAAACTGATTGCCAATTAGTGTGGTAGGATTATTTTTTGAAGGTGAAATTTTCGACGATGCACTGTTGGGAGTTACGCCCATGCCAATTAATGCCCCTCCTGCAGCAATACCCGATACAAACCGACGTCTTGAGATTTTGGCATTTCCGAAAAATGTGTAATTAAGATCTTTCATGTGTTCTCTCTTAGCTGATCTATTGATGGTAGATTGGCAAGGCTGTCCACATTATATTTAGCAGTATTAATTTGGTAATTGTAAAAAAACTTATCTTTCTAACAGTAAATATAGTTGAAAAAAAAGCCCTGGTAAATTGAGGGCTTTTTTATCATATTTAATATTAATTACTACCTACCTACATCCATTCGCTTATGGTCAGAAGCCATATGCTCAGTGTGTGCAGGCATGGCATGGGGCGCATGACTTACATCACTATCTAGATTACTATTTTTGGCATCATCAAATACCCAACGCTTGTGCTCTGCCGCTGTATGATTCATATCAACAGCTCTAGGGTCTCCATGTTGAAGATAGACTGTTTGAATTTTTTCAGCTTTCTTTTCCCAGAGATTTCCGCCTTCTGCTAGCGCCCCCATTGAAAAAGTAAGAAGAAGTATTGTTGTAATCGCAGTAAAAGTTTTCATTTTATATACCTCAATAATTTTATATTAGTGGATGCTTAGTTGCTTCCAACACTCATTCGTTTATGGTCAGAACCCATGTGATTCATATGGGCCTGAATTGCAACAGGGGGATGACTGGCATCATCATTCAAAGGACTGTTATCGGCATCATCAAATAACCAACGTTTATGCTGAACGGCTGTATGGTTCATTTCACTCGCCGCTGGTGCGCCATGATGTAAATGGGGAGAAGACACTTTTAAAACTCTTTCCTCCCACTGATTTCCACCATCTGCAAATGATGACATTGAGAAAGTTAAAACTAAGGTGCTAGTGATCGCCGTTAATTTAGACATAGATATATCCTCACGATATTCAATAACCAAGTGTTATTTCTTTGACTTTTTAAAGTGTCTGCTCAAGTGTTACCCAATTGGTAGCAGTTTAAGAGCTTCTGACTTGGGAGTGGCTTTAAATGCGAGGAGGTCTGATCTCTTTGTCGAGATAGGCGAAGAAAAAACGGTCAATGTAATAGGATTGATAGATGCTACCAACTTCAATTTTCTCTGGCATCAGAGTGAATACGGCGGCACATAACATACAACCGCCACAGTGGAGAAGTGACTTGTTGTCTGGGCAATGATTTATTGATGAAGGACTTACATTGCTGTTTTGGTCAATACTTTGCTTCTGAAGGTGGCTGTCGTGATAGGCCTGATTGAATGTACCTGAACTATTTTCAGCAGCCAATACTTGATTGCTTGAGTCAAAACTTTCAGCCACAGCAAACTGGCTAGATGAAGCTAAGAGCATCATTAGTATCAGTATGTGTAAAATAAGTTTTGCTTGCCGTTCAATCATTTTATGTTTGCCTTCGTATTTATCTTAAATACAAATTGCTACCTACAAAAACCAACCAGAAGAAGTATCTTGTTAATCAATATAGACCTGTGTGCAAGGCACAGGTCAAGAGCAACTTTAATATTTTTTCTTTTTTCTTGACCTGGAGTTAACTCCGAAGCCGCTTTTGAATTATATGATCTGCTGGAGCGGGTATTAATGGCGACGGAAGAAAAGTATCGCCACCAGGTCCGGCGTCACTTACAAAATTGTCAGCCGGATAGAAATCCTAATCTGGATTTATGGGAGGATGATCTGGATTTTTGACGAGTTATATCTCATGCTGCTTTGGGGAGGGTGTATCCCTAAGGTAGTGTGGGATGATCTTGTTTATCTCACGCTAAATAGGTCGAGATGAAAGCTCTGAATTTAGGCGGGACGTAACAAGGGGCATGGTCAAAACTATGGACGTGCAGAGTCACACCCTGAGCGCACAATATCAGCAGCGAAAGCAATATTGTCTAGGAAAACAGTATCCGTTGATTTATTTTCCGAAAAGAATTCATTAGCCCAGTCTATCAACTTCAATACTCAAAAGGAAATATCTGATTTTTGTGGAGATCTTTGCAACCCATAAGAGAACAAGCTTTAAAGGTAGTTACGTGGACTTCATAAATTCTAAGAGCAAAGGTAATTTTGTAGAGGCCAAATTCACCCGGTAAATAAATGCATTAGGGGGACCCTAGCTATTAGACCATCTCAAGGGTCCGCTTAGAGTCTGAAGCCGACTACACAAAGATGATTGTTGATCATGGCTTTCGGCGAAGAGGCATGGTCAAACTACACTATACCTTTTAGGTTAAACTCCATGATTATTACTGTTCACGTTGCTAGAGCTTGAAAGTTTTGTCAACAGTAGGTCGCTATAATGTTTGTTTCTTGGATTGGCGTAATACAACTGAGAAATGAGTTGCAGTTGGTAACTATCTAGAGCACAAGGGCTATTTAACGCGGAATCTAGGTAGCAGCGAACTTCGGCTAGATCACTAACTCTTCCAGCGAGCATATAGTCCAAAGCACTTTTGCCGTTAAAAGGAACGGCAGAATTATTCTTTTTTATCCAGGAAGACGCTTGCTCTAAAGAGGGAAATAGAATTCTAAGTATTTATATATACCGAATATGTAAGAGATGCGCTCAAACACGTCGTTAGTCAGGTTAACTTCTGAAAGAGCTTTATACTGGGCAAAACTGCTACTGGGAATATTACCTAATAATATCTTTTGCTGAGATGGTTTTAATTCCCACTCATCAGTAATCCTAAAAAATCCTTTAAGCGCTACTAGCCCTACACATTTTCGATTTAAAGACTTTGTAACGTCGTTAACCATTTTGAACTCACTACTATAGTTTGATCAATCGCTGTTTAATGCTTAGGTATCGGGATAGATTTATCTTACAGTGTAATTGAGAGCGAAAGAACAAGGTGCTATATATATAGCCATTCTATGTCTAGACATTCTTTGGCCAAAATTATAAACGACTGTTATCAACAGTAAGTGTGAATAACTCTGTGGAAATATAACGTTGCACTATATATATTGCCAATAGTACGATGCGGTTAATATTTGTACAGTCAAAATAATTTCAAAAGTGATTGGTGAGAACCATTTTTTCTTTTACTCAACATAGGATAGTAAAGAAAATTCCTATTTGCACCTGTCGATTTAGGAATAAAGGGTAGGGGGAGTGGCATTACATATTCATGTGTTGCATAACGGTATGCAATGGAGCCGAACGGTCACAGTAATAAATTTTGACGTATTGGTTTAAAATTCAAGTTAACCAGCGGCCTGGTCATTTTTTTTCAGCATTGGTGTATAGGGTACTTCAGCAGTCAGTGCAAGATAGGACGGCACCCACATGCATAGATATATGAGCAGCAAGCACCAATTTATTGGGATTTACTATCAATTACTAAAAAGCGTACTAAATATCTGAAAAGAGAAGGCTTAGTAGTGCCGACCTATCGATAGTTCTGGGTTAGGTTTCTTGAGGGCATTGCGCTGACAGATCCTGATCTATCAATCCATGACAAATCGATGCTTCAAACAATTACAGTGTTTGCAAAGAGGCTTAAGCTTGGTTTGAAGCAGCGATTGCAGCATTTCCCTTGATAAACAGAATCAATAGCCAAAATAATAACTTTTAATGGTTTACCATACGTCGAGAGAGTTGTAGACATAGCGATTTAAGGTGAACAGTATTGGGGATTAGAAAAAGATTCATTACCAGTATGGCAGGTAGAATAATAAAATGAAAACCTCGGTTAAGGAATACCGACCAGAACAACAAAGCAAAACTAACTTTTGGGCTGCGGTAGGAAGCCAGGTTGCATGAAGCTGTTCACAGCGGACTTTCTTAGACCGTATACAGCAAACTGACACATGTGTCGGGGCTTGATAAAAAGGAACAGGCTAAAGTCACCGTTATAACTCCTGCAACGCTGAAACGAAGATTTCAGGCAGGCCGCTTCAATCGGGATGAGAGTGACCGCCTGTTTCGTTTTGCGAAAGTGTTGAAGGCAGCGATAGACCTCTTCGAAGGCGATATTAATTCCGCAAGGACTTGATTGTATCAATCTATTAGAGGAGTCGGAGGGAGTCGTCCAGTAGATATGATAGCTACCTTTGCAAATACAAGAGCAATGCTGGACCTGATCGGGCGCCTAGAACACGGGGTGTTCGCTTAATCATTCCTATTTATCGAATAACAAAAATGAATCGCAGACTTGAGAGAGATGATATGAATACTATGTCTATTCGACTATCACGCCATATATTCCGATTATTGTTATTATCGGAATATTGACATACTAGAAATTACCTCTATTATTAGCGTTAACTTCTTCAAATAATTACTAATGACATGTCCACTGCCTCACAAATTATACCAAAAGTAGTCTTCGACAATTTAGAACACCTAGATAATCCTTTCAATAAGAAGGTATTTGATACGTCAGTATTTTTTCAAAACAAAGAGGAAATACTATCCAAATCTGAAATCGATTATGAATACGCCTGGAAATTTTTGTACAGCTACAATGGCAGTTCTGCGACCTTTAATTCATATCGCCGTGAAATAGAACGAATCTTACTTTGGTCGTGGCATATACATGAATGTCCAGTGTTAGAATTAAAAAGAGAAGATATCGAACAATACATAGCGTTCTGTATTAGCCCTCCAAAGCATTGGATTGGTATTAAGAATGTTGCACGCTTTAAATTGATGAATGGTGAGCGACTTCAAAATCCAGATTGGCGACCGTTTGTTGTGCACGTTAAAAAAGATGAAGCTAGGAAAGGCATCAAACCGGCTATAAAGGATTATATTTTTTCCCCCGCAGGTATTCAGGCAACGTTTTCAATTTTATCTTCATTCTTTAATTTTTTGATACAAGAAGAAATCTGTACGATGAATCCTGTTGCTTTGATTCGGCAAAAAAGTAAATACATGAAAAAACAACAACACAAATCTCCGGTTCGGCGTGTCAGTAACTTGCAGTGGGAATATGTTATTGAAACGATTGAAGAGCTAGCGAACCAAGCTCCTGAAAAGTATGAAAGATCCTTATTCATAATTAACTGTCTTTTTACCATGTATCTCAGGATTTCAGAACTCGTAGCAGATGAACGTTCAATTCCGGTCATGAGTGATTTCAGAAAAGATGTTGATGGTAATTGGTGGCTCCATGTTACAGGTAAAGGAAATAAAAGTCGTATCGTTACCGTGAGCGAGGATATGTTGGAATCACTGAAGCGGTACCGACGTTTCCTTGGTCAATCATCCTTGCCCATCACTGATGACATGGCACCAATACTCCCCAAAATAATCGGTAAAGGTCCGGTTACTAGTACCCGAATTGTCAGGTCAGTTGTACAAGATTGTTTCGACGTTGCATATAACAAGATGAAAGAACATGGTTTAGAAGAAGACGCGCAAGAACTAAAAGTGGCCACTGTACATTGGCTTAGACACACAGGCATTTCAGAAGATGTAAAAACAAGACCGCGTGAACACGTCAGGGATGATGCGGGTCATGCATCAATGCAAACAACGGATCGCTACATTGAGTCTGACTTACGGGAGCGCCATGCCTCTGGTAAAAATAAACGATCAAAAAACTTATAGCCTTAGAAGTCCTTACTTATCAAAAAAACACATACTGAATACAAATAAATCAATGTGTTAGGAGTGCTTAAAGACCTATATGAACCGAATATTGTCCAGAACCCTCTTTAGTAAAATTTTTATATCTAACCAAATTGAGGTCTGGCAGGGAAATGCCTTATTTTCGCCAAAAGCCCATTAACATACTGATTTAGCAATTTATTTAATAGCCTCAGGAAAAAGCTAGAGTTGTTCCAATCGGAGAGGTATTCCGATTAATATCCATGTTGTAGTTACCAAATCGATTGATATGAGCACGCCTATACGGTGAAATACCTGCCAGCATTTCAGGTGTAAGCTCATGCCCTTCTTCTACAAATTTCTTTAGTGCTCTCGTCATGTTTTCAGCGTTATACAAAATGACCATGTTTGAGACAAGGTGATTGTATTTGATTATTTTATGCTGTTCTGGACGTAGGTTTTCAGCAATAATCCCATCGCCTCCAAAAAATAGCCATTTAGTAAAACCATTAAACTCTTTACTTTTGTTGGTTGCTGCCTGAATGGTTTGCCGTAACTCAACTTCATTGATATATCGAAGTAAAAACACGGTTCGCACTACTTTTCCCAGTTCACGAAAAGCGAGGTAGAGTTTGTTTTTCTTACTGTGAGTGCCAAGCCGTCTAAGAATGGCAGAAGGTGATATTTTTCCTTTCTTGATAGAAATCACAATGCGCATCATATCAATAAAGTGTCGCTCAATCAGTTTGAAATCAATAGCGTTGCCTTTAAATAGTGCGTCAATATTTTTATATTTGTTCCGTTTGTCGGGACGAAATAATTGCAGGTCTGAAAGGCCTCGTATGCGAGGCATCAAATTAATACCCAATAAATAAGATAGGCCAAATACAGTATAACTTTGAGCTTGTGTATCACCATGCACGGTATCTGGTTGAATGTCTGATTCGTTTTTAATCAAACCATCTAAAATATAAATCGCCTCATAAGCCCCAAGGAATAAAACGACTGAATAAGGCAATATAGCTATCAGCCACATGAAAATAGCCAATACCTCCATACCCACCATAACGAATATGGTATTCCGATATTAAGTTTTCCTCAAATAACTCGAATTTAGTGCCATCAGCGGATACATATTTGCCTTTACCCCAATAGCCTGGTAAATCAAGCTTTTTGTATCGATTAATCACTTCGGTGATAGCTGATTGAAGTTTATCTTCAGAGGAGTGCTTTAGATTCAACCACGATACTTGACGACGACTAAACTCTTTTATCGATTTGGCTGTTTGAACTGGCCCCAAATTACACCCATAACAGAACAGCGTCACAATGAAGCGTTTCTGCCGATTACTAATACGACTCAGATTTCCAGACAGTGGGCCAAATTTTTTGTGTAAATTAAGCCATTTTTCAACATCGGTTAGAATATCAACGATACTGGCAGGAGGTAGATTTTTTGTCAGCCAATCATCCAGGAACTCAATATTACTTTCAGTTTTTTTCGACACGACTTTCTTTATCGAGATGCTATTATTGAGAATCGTGGCGTGCGTATTTTCAGGAAAATTATCGTCAGCCTGCTTCGTCATTTCTGTGAGCCAGCTTTTTAAATGTTGAGTGAACACCTTGGCATTACTTAGTGGAAGTCCGACTTGTTCCTCAAAAACAGGCATTTCTTTAGCAAGTTCGTCATCACCCACTAATTGCTCTCGGTAATCGTCATATTCTGCACTATAAGGAATATGTAAATCGGCCGAGCCCAGCTCTTGCTTGATTAAAACAATGATTGCCAACTCTAAATACTTTCGATCCACAGAATCATAAGACCTTGCATGCTTCTGTCGTTCGAAAACCATCTTTTGCCATCGCTCAGGTAACCACTCTTCTTTGAAAGGTTGCCCGATCATAGCTTCTAGCTCTTCACGACTTAATTTAAGTTTGTGGCTTTTGGAAAGAGACCGTAGAAGGCTGGTGAGTAATACCGTACTTTCATCACTTGATGTGCTTTTAACGTCTAATATTTTAAGGCAGTTCATAAGTAAACTGCGCTTTTGTTTATAAGGCTTTAACAAGAAAGGGATATAATTATTTCCCGCGTATGCCATGTGTTGCTCACAGCCGATCAATTAAATCCTCAGCATCGCCTCCAATCACGTCCTCAATCGCTTTAATGCGTGATTTATCATCCGCGCCTTGTTGATAGCCTTCTAATACACCTTTAAAAGAGTCAATTAGCTTCTCTACATCCGATCTTTGTTTTAGCAAATATTGGTCAAGTTGAACCTGTCCACTACGGAGTAGTTTTCGAATTAATTTAATAAAGATATTCGCCACATCATCCAGCGCCTTGCTATGCTGACTACGAATTAGTATGCAGGCTAATGCATAACGTTTGTTCTCAGTAAGTTTAGCCATTTCATGAGCATTGAGTGCACGTGCTTCTAATGTAAATTGTTTCAGTTTAGCGCTAGGAATATCAGGTTTTGGCAGAGATTCGCTAAGATCATGTAACCAATGTACATGCTGCAAATAGCTGCGAACTTCCTTGTTGGTAGGTTGCTTTGGTTCTCGTTTAAGGGCTTGCCAGAGGCTGCACTACACTTGGTTCACTTTGTTTCTTTGATAGTAGCTCTTTGATGCGGTCTTTATTGGCCTCAGATAAGTTTTCAGTGATGGATTGGAAGTGCTTATCATTAACTTGAGTGCGAATACGTTGCGCCATGGATTGTAAGCCAGAAAGACCTGGTAACTCATAACAATGGTGGACTAGCTCTTCTAACATGACTTTGATGATGTCGTTGACACTTTCCTTGGATTGAGCATGTTTATAGCTTAGTTTCTCTAGCCAAGACCATTTTTCGTTGGTAAAAGGCTTAATGCCTAGATATTTCCGTATGATGACTAACTGCCGACTACGACTACCTGAAGCTTCAAATGCGGAAATTTCTTTCCTTTTAGGGTATTTCTTCAGTTTTAATGCGTCTGCTAGGTGCTTTAATAATATATCGGGAATATCTGTTAGCACTAGGAAATACCCTAAGCGCTGAGCTAATTTTAGGTGCGCTAAAAAGGCCAATCGCGCAAGGGGTTGTCGTTTTTGGTTTGCTAGAGTGAGCTCAGTTACCGTGGGTGAAAAATGTGTTGAAAGCTCTTGTTGGGTTAACTCTGCTGGTAATAAAGGATAAGCTGAATCCGGTGCGATCATGCGATTGAGTCACTTATTTATTGTTATGAAATTTTTTATTATTAAGACCACATTTTTTTACTTTTCATGTCTTGGATATTTGCTTCCAATAAACATTGCTGATCCGCTGCTGACTCATAGAGTTCATGCAGTAGATCGTCAACAAGCTCATTAAGGTGATCATTATCTCGATACGGCATATAAATAAAATAGTATCCAGTTTGATTTCCTTGGATCATGCCAAGCGGTTTTAAGCAGAACTGCTCAATATTTTCGCGTACTGCTTTTAAGTTACGTACACCTTTATGGTATTTTTGTAATGCACAATGTACCTGTAATTTAGCCACAGGTAGCTTCAGAATTTTTGTTTTATTCTCTTCTGCCTGTGGCCGTATTTTGCTTAAGCCTTGTTCAATTTTTTGTTGGCCATATAAGTCGGGGGCTTCGATATAACGCATGGCAGAATTGACATCTTTCCAACCAACGTACTCCATTAATGATTTTAAATCCCACTGCTGATTGTTCGCCCAAGTCGCAAATCCTCGGCGTAAGGAGTGGCTGCTATAATCAAGATGATTTTCAATCCCCGCTTCTTTTAGAAGCTTTTTTAGAATAACGGCAATACTATCAGTGTGTAAGCCTTTCTCTCAAACAACACCCCAACGAGATACAGCCCTGAAAACAGGACCTTGTTGACAATTTAGCACAGTCAACCAATCTTGATACGCATCAACTGGGCACAACTGGCTTAAAGCTGGTGCTCTCATGTGGCGACCACGCGATGAACGATCCGTTTTACTTTTCTGCACTTTGATGTCCATTCCAGTACCTGGGCTGACGGATATATTCTCAAGCTGTAGTCCAGATAATTCATCACTCCGAAAGCCGCGCCAAAAACCTAGTAGCAGAAGTGCCTTATTGCGCTTTAATAGCAAAAGCTGCTGCGGGCTACCTTCACTTTGTGCAGAAAGTAATTTCTGGTCTAACCAGGCAACAACCTGCTTTAATTCTTCTAGCTGTAATGGTTTAGCCTGTTTTTCTGTATAAGGGTGTTCTTCTGCAATACCTTTAAGTATTTTCTTGACGATCGGTGTCTTGGTCGGATCAGGAAAACCTTGCTGTACGTGCCACTGAGCAATACCCACCAAGCGCTGTTTTAAAGTGTTTAGCGATAGGCTTTCTGCGAAGTCAGCCAAGTAACGGGCTACCTGTTCCGCTGTTGCGGGTAAAAATCCCCCCCAGCGTACTTCGAAATGCTCAATCGCTGATTGATAGCTTTGACGCGTATTATCTCGGGTCGCAGCATGCAAGTATCTTTCGATCTTATTTACTGGTTGCGTGATTGGTTGATTTTCTTTGTGCATCGCAGCCTGTCCCAGCAGTCTTTAAAATAGACTTATTCGTACTGAATTCGAGTCAATTCTCAGTGTACGGATGCCCTAGAGTTAATGCAGTGGATTCTATTTGCATTTAACCTCGACTACTCAGACAAAAGCCACGTAGGGCTTTATGACACGTTCACAAAGTTTTTAATTAAAGAATATTCAGAAGGCAGAAACGTCGCGATTATTATCGATGAAGCACAGCATTTAGGTATGAAATTATTAGAGCAAGTCAGGCTATTGTCGAACCTTAACTCAGGTAAACACACCGCGTTACAGTTTTTAATTGTCGGCCAACCAGAGCTAAGAGAACAGCTAATAAAACCAGAATTTCAACAATTTACCCAGCGGGTTATTGTCGACTACCACCTAAAAGCGCTGAGTTATAATGAGACTGTCGGCTATATACGCCATCGACTCATGACCGTCGGAGGCGCGCCTTCATTATTTTGTGAAGAAGGTATGCACCTAATATGGGAGCACAGCGGAGGAGTACCCAGAATAATTAATGTGCTGTGCGATTTATCGCTGGTCTATGGCTACTCAGCACAGCTCAAGGATAAAATTTATCCCTGTATAATTAAAGAGGTTCTTCATGATAAAGGTATGGAGATACCAACGTTAAAACAGATTCAAAAGCAAAGCACGATGTAACGGGTTTGCTTTTGAATAGTGATAATAAGCCTATTAAACAGGCTCTCTCATTGTTACAAACTCTTCTGCTGCAGTTGGGTGTATGCCTATAGTCTCATCAAAGTGGGCTTTCGTTGCGCCTGCTTTCATCGCGACAGCCACGCCTTGCATAATCTCACCAGCTTCAGGGCCTACCATATGTGCGCCGACAACGCGATCAGTCTTAACATCGACGAGCAGCTTCATAAATGTGCGTTCATCTCTACCCGACATGGTATGCTTCATTGGGCGAAAGTCTGATTTATACACATCAATATCCCCAAAGCGTTCACGCGCTTGCTGCTCGGTTAAACCGACCGTACCAATGGTAGGCTGACAAAACACAGCAGTAGGTATATTGTCGTAATCCATATTAATAGGTTTACCCGCAAATAAGTGACGAGCTAACGCCATGCCTTCAGCCAGTGCAACAGGTGTAAGTTGGTAGCCACCTTTAACATCACCTACTGCAAAAATATTATCGACTGAGGTCGTAAAATGGCTATCTACCACAATGTTGCCCGCGTCGTTTAACGTGATGTCGGTGTTTTCTATACCGATATCTTGAATGTGTGCTTTGCGACCCGTTGCAGCTAAAACCAAACCTGTATTAACGATGCTGCCGTCTTCCAGGGTGACTTTATAAGCGTCAGACGCTTTAGATACTGATTGTATATTGTTGTTAAACAATAAGTTCACGCCTTTCTTTTCTATTTCAGTTTTAGCAAACTGACGTACATCTTCGTCGAAACCACGTAAGAAAAGATCACCCCGATAAATCAAAGTGGTATCAACACCCAGGCCATTTAAAATACCGGCAAGCTCAACAGCAATGTAACCCCCACCTAAGACCATTGCTGATTTAGGTAAGTCTGGTAAGAAGAAAAACTCATTTGAAGTAATAGCGTGTTCTGAACCCTCAAACTCAGGCACAAACGGCCAGCTACCCGTTGCGATAGCGATATATTTAGCCGTGATGGTTTGATCACCAACTGAAACCGTGTGGTGATCAATAAAGCGTGCTCTACCGGTGTGAACAGTCACCCCAGCACCTTCAAGTAAATTATTATAAATACCATTTAAACGACTGATTTCGTTTGTCTTGTTATCTCTTAGCGTATGCCAATTAAAGTTCAGTTTACCGTTATTTGTCCAACCAAAACCCGCCCCGTCTTCTAAGTCTTCTGCAATATGTGAAGCGTAAACAAATAGCTTTTTAGGTACACAACCTACGTTGACACAGGTTCCCCCCATATAACGATCTTCTGCAACAGCAACTTTAGCCCCAAGGCTTGAAGCAATACGAGACAGGCGAACACCGCCTGAGCCTGCACCGATGACAAACAGATCGTAATCGTACTCTGACATAGAATAGGTTTCCTAAATTTGAAGGGGAAATAAACGCTAAGCGGTTTGAGGTATTCTAGGTTTAAATAAAACCGTTTCTGTAAAATTTTCCAGTTTAACCTCACCTACTTTTTCATAACCCAAGGATTCATAAAATTTAATGTATCGTGTATTACCGGTATCTAGCCCAATACCACATGAACGTGGATTTTCGCTACAAAGCTTTTCAACCGCTTCTAACAGCAAACGACCGTATCCTTGTCTTTGATGTGATGCTTTTATACCCATCAATGGGAGTTCATGATGCTCGTTTCCTGGCAGTGTTGCCTTAACTTGCATATGGTAATCAATATATCGTCGAGTAGAACTAAGCCCTGCGGTGAGCATCATCCTGATACGCCAATTAAACTGCTCAGCCAGGTTTAGCCTTACAGTAGGGCTACCGACCAGCGCAATACCTACTAGCGCATTATTGATACTTAATCCGATAACATCTTGCCCATGAGCGAAGTGAAGATCGATTAACTCTCTAATGGTTGCACGAACGCGTTGGTCATACCCTGCACGTGACGAATCAAATAAGTACTTAAAGGTAGGCTCATCTCGGTAAGCATGGTAAAGAATACTCTTTGCTTCAGCCGTAGCGGCTGGGTTAAGCCTTACAATTTCAGCTTGGTCACATTCCGCAGTATCTGTCATTATTTTTCTCCTGCACTGACTTTAGGTCGTTTGGGTTAACCTTTCAACGTTAAGCGAACGTTAACCAACCCACCTTTTTCATCTTTGTCGATCGAAACTTGTGACACTTCGATGTTATAGGATGAATTCAAATCTTTTAACCATAAAATTACGGTATTAAAAGGGACTTTTTCAAGCCATACACGCACTTTACGTTCACCCGATGGCTCGAATCGTTTTAAGTTTATCTTATGCTTTTGAGCATTTGAACTCACAGTCGAGACCAAAGACTGGCTATCTATAATTTTAGATGAATGGCTGCCAGCATCGCCAACGAGGGACCTTGCAATACCCTCATTGGCGCGAACCCAACTAAGCAGCTCTTGACTACTTTTAAGGTTTGCCTCCTGCTTTTTTGAAAATTCATGGGCTGGAGACCACACTAAAAAATATAATATGGCTAACACTAAGGCACCCGAGAGTAGCAACAAAGCTTGCTGGTCTCGTTTAGGTAATGAATCAAATTGACGCATTGCCGAAACAACAGAGGGTGAGTTTTTAATCTTTGTTATAATGGACATCATTAGCTACCTGTGACGCTTAGGCGCCCTCTTACACTGTTCTGCTCGTTAATAGCAGAGCTTATTTTAGCACCCAACCCTGCATCGGTAAGACCGTTTTTAAGTTGATCGAGTTGCTGGAACGACCCTGCTCTCAACTCAATCGTTAGCTCTTGTCGCTGATCACTGTAGTTAACACTTTTAAATTCAATGGTTTGGTTATTGGGTACTTTAGAGTATTGATAACCTGCTTCACTCAGAAGACTAAGGAAGTCCGTATTACCTTGCGAGGCATTAGCAGAGTTAAGTTTACCCTGAAGTGTACGCCTTAAATTATTGACAGAAACACGCCTTTCAGCAGGGAATAGAGATTTGTACACGTCTAATGCTGCTTGAGAATAATTCTCTGCCTCATCTTGGTAGTAGTACCCTTTGCCGAGGTCGACACCCACTTGAAGGCAAAACCAGATGCCTGCAACTGCAGCTACGGCCTTCCACTTTTTAAATGATGGCGCGCTAGCATTTGCAATTTTAAAGTCGCCCTGACAAAGGTTTATACCTTTTGTACCTTGTTGAAACCAAGATTCACATAGCAACTCGAGTATCGGAACGTTAAGGTCGTGAGTAGTCCACTCAAAGCCTTCAGTCTGCTGCAGTTCAGCCAGCACTATTTTGAGTGAATCTGCTTGTTCAGGCGGTATATAGCAACTGACCTTCTTTTTATCGGTGCCTTCACTGGTACCTTCTGTGATCAGTACAGACTCAAAATAACTGACCAGGTTAAATCGTTTAACCCGACTAACCGTACCGGGTTTGATGTCGACTAATGCCCAGTCGTTTTCAAAACCAATGACCGCGTCAACCCCTTGTATAGGGAGTAACGAGGCATCACTGTAGATCGCATGTATAGTAAACCCGGTATGCACGAGCGCATCAAAATACAGTTTAAAGAAATCGTAGCTAATAACCTCAACAGAATAATTACCATTGCTCAACTTGTCGCCCAATGCAATGTGTACGCTATCTATGTCTTCTGATAATTGATCTTCAACCGCAAATGGCAGAGCTTGCTGCACATACCGTGACTGCTTGCCCGGGATTGTGACCTGAGTTGAATTTATAATATTGGCAGGAATCAAACCGATAATTTGAACATCTTCAATAGCATTTTGATCAAGCAGTTGTTGGACATCTTCAAATCGCTCGGCAAACCCTCCTGCAATTTTTTGACCAGCACGAGCATAAAGAGCCCACTCAAAATTGGACAGCCCTTCATCTTCCTTTTCGGGCAACGAAAGTGCACGAATAAACAACTTATTTGGCATTATTATTCTCTTTATGTCCCTTAAATTCTTTAGCGTTTGTTAACTCTAACCTTACAGGCATAGCAGTGTAAATCGACTAACCATAATTTTGTTTTATTCCACCACTAACATATCTTTGGTGATGATGTATTTTTGACCTTGATCTCGTGCTAGTAGTGATATCGTTCCATCACTAGCGTCTCGATGAAGAACAGACACCAACCGACTAACACGATCAGATAACGTGACCTTAGATGACACGCTAAAGTATTCGCTGTTAACCGAAAAACGGCCTTCCAACTCTAAACCTGCATACTCAGGCAATACTTTAAATTCATCTAACGTTTTAAACGGAGTGTCAACCCTATAGTCGATTATAGCCTGACCCTCATCATCTGTTAGTATTTTTCCTTTCGCTAGCGAACGATAAATCTCTTTTGTACAAGTATTAACATTAATGGATTTTACCCCAACGGGTAAGGCCGATACATGAGGTAGCAACAGTGCATAATACTCGGGAGTCATACCGTCTATTAACATGAGTTCAGATATCGATGCAAACGGCTGATTCCCTGTTCGGTATGGCTTATCTTTTATCAAATAATCGCCGTCTTCAGCGCCTTCAGCGCCATCGACCTCATTATTTTCATCAATCCAATCAATAATTTTTTCGATTTTAAGATCATTAATCTCTAAAACTATGAATAGATTAACAAATCGATTGATGACTACTTGGTCTTTTGTACCATTAGAATTGATGAGACTATTGATATTAAGCTTGCCTTGTAAGTCATCAATCTGCCCTTCAATAACACCATAATCAACGGGAAAACCGACAGCTGAAGCGCCCCAATCTTCTTTAAGGGTATCAATATATTCCTTTTCTTTTTTGTCTTCTTCCCAGTCAACAAAAAGTGTTTGGCGAGCCACTTGCTCGGCACCTAATGCATACTCATAAGCTTGGCTTTGAATTAAGCTGTTGGACGCTTTTTTTATAAACAAGCTCTGACGCGAAATCATCCCACTGGCTAGAATGGTGACAAGTGCAAACACAAAAAGCACCATCATAAGCGCAACACCCTTTTGCTTATGGGGTAAAGAGCCTCTGTTTAATGCCGTGTAAGCTATCAAGCGCATAATTCCAATAATTCAGGGTTACTACAACCGGCTGTCATAATTAACTTATCCATTATTTAAGCCGGCGTCATCTTGTTGGCTACTTTCTTGTGTACTGCCTTCTTGTTGGCTGTCGTCTTCCTCAGCATTCGATCCGCCACTTCCACTATTTCCGCCATTAGCAGCCGACTTAACATCCATAAACTGAGGTAGGTCATACAAGCGCACTAGCGTTCCAAAATAATGATGCTCTATCGTCAACTCTATCGCCTTGGGTAATAAATGATGACCTACTAATACATTGTTTGTATTGGTTTGCTCTGGAGGCCACGATTCACTCCATTGATTGTCATCATTCATAAAGCGCACTGATAGCGTGTCAATATCGGTCAATACCGTTTGAATAACACTTTCGCTATCCTGGGGGCGATCCAGTACGGTCCAATAATGCCTTAGCAACTCGCCATCTAATAGCTCATAAGAAACACGTTGCAGATCGCTGCGAGCGTCACCCGTAGGGTTTCGCCACCCCGCTCTCGTTAATTCAATAAAATATAAGGCATTACGGTTCGATACGGCAGGTTGAAAGTCACCATATTCATCTCTAATAGAGCGATGGCTAATCTGCTGAATATCACGAGATAAAATCAGCATCATTTTTTGAAGCTTTTCAAACCGCTCACTATTTTTCTGAGTGATTTCTTGTGCTCTTATGGTTCCGCTAAGCAACTGCCAGGTTCCAAGACCAATCAAAGCAGTAATACCGATGGCAATAAGTACTTCTAGAAGTGTAAAACCTGCTTGATGCCCCCTCTTACTCATCGGGCTCATGTTACTCGAATGGTTCATCAATGAAGTCCTACAAAGCCTGAATACGTAAGAATCTGGCTCCCTTCATCAAATTGATCATCAGAATCTTTGTGAAAAATGACTAAATCAACGCGGTTAAAATTAGCATTAGGGGTCTTAGAAACCTTTGAAACAAGCTTCCAGTGATCTTTGGCGAACTCAATATCTTCTTTGCTTTCTTTCGCTGGAGGCAAGTCACCGCTTAAACGGACTTCTGCCATTTTATTTTCAGCAATCCAGTTAGCAATAGTTTTTAAACGTATCCGTTCATACTGCGAAATAGTTTGAGAGGTAACCTTTTGAATGACTGTAGCAACAAGGCTGAAAATAATCAGCGCAATCATCACTTCTAAAAGGGTAAAGCCTTTAGATTTAGACGTTGCACTTGTACCCGTAAATGCACTTGTACTGGTAGTTTTGCTTGTAGCAGTAAAAGCAGAAGAAGGAAGGTTCAACATTAATTATTCCTCCTCCTTTCCGGGTTCTAATAACGTAATATCTTCAAGCCCATCTGAGGATATGACAAACTGACCGTCTTTATTTTGATTGACCTGCAACGTAATGGTAAAGGGAGTCACTTCTCCGCTCGATAGCAACATCATATCGGGTCTTTTTAAATCGTCTTCGTCTTTACCCAGAATTTTAAGGTCATCGCCCTCTTTACGAAACTCTATGGCAACCCACTCAGGAAACGACCTATTTTTTAAGACGGCAATAGTTGAGCCAGACCAAGTAAGCGCTTCATCATCATATTCAAGAAACTCATAACCATCCTCATCAATACTAAAGCCAATCTCTGAGTTAGATAATATCGCTTCTTCTGAAGCCATTCGAAGTAAAGCATGCAGTCGCTGAGCCTCGTTAGCGAGCTCTCGTTGCTGTTTTCCGCTGCCTAGCGTGAAAACAGCAACGCCACTAAGAAGCCCTAGTAATACCATGACCACTAGAATTTCAATCAGTGTGAAGCCTGCTTGTGTTGACGCTTGAGTACGGCTTGGAATAATCATTATAGAAGACGTTAGGTTTGCTAATTTAATAGCCGCCTAAGCTAGTCTTTAACATCCCAGTTACCGATATCTGCACCTTCTTCTTCACCGCCTTCTTTACCGTCAGAACCTAAAGAATAAAGATCAAATGGGCCGTTAACACCAGGGCTTATGTACTGATAAGGCGTACCCCATGGATCAACCGGAACGGTTTTCATGTAGCCGTCTTTATTCCAGTTTTTAGGTTCAGGAAAGCCGCTAGGCTTAGATACCAATGCCTCTAACCCTTGCTCAGTACTGGGATAACTAAAGTTATCTAGCTTATAAAGATCTAGCGCGTTAGACACTTCTCTAATTTGAGTTTCAGCAACGGTTACACGTGCTTGCTCGCCTCTACCTAGAATATTAGGCGCTACAACCGCAACTAATAGACCCAAAATAACCATGACGACCATGATTTCGATTAACGTAAAGCCACGTTGTTGTTTGATAATATCCATTTTATTTTTCTCGAAAATAATTAATACAGACTATTGTTTCTACTGACGCTTAAATAACATTACGTCACTTTTTACTAACCAACCAAATTACTCATACTCAAGATAGGTAACATGATTGCCAGCACGATAATAAGAACAACTACCCCCATTACCAACAACATCAGAGGCTCAAACAATCCTACGATTGTTGAAATAAGCCCTTCGAGGTCGTTTTCTTGGTTTCTTGCCGTTCTTTCGAGCATTTGGTCTAGCTCACCACTCGACTCTCCACTTGCGACCATGTGAAGCATCATCGGTGGAAAATAGCCGGTTTTTTCTAAGGATTTTGTCAGGCTGGAGCCCTCACTTACCATCACAGCAGCATCCATAATTGATGACTTGAGACAGTCATTCGACAACACTTCCCCAGAAATACGGATGGCTTCAACTAACGGTACACCACTGCTATTCAATATACTTAACGTACTTGCGAATCGAGCAGTATTCATCCCCTTAGATAACTTAGAAATAAATGGCGTAGATAAGATCTTTTTGTGAACCGCAAATCGAAAATCATCTTTCTTCAAAAAATACTGAAAGATAATAAAGCCAATGATAAGCGCAATAAGAATATACATTCCCCAATTACTAAGGAAGTTACTCACTACTAGCATCGATTGGGTTAACGAAGGTAACTCCTGCCCATTGTTAACAAATACTTCGATTATGTCAGGTACGACATAAGTGAGAAGAAATACAACAATAGAAATGGCAACAACCGACAATATTACCGGGTAAATAGCAGCCAGTTGTATTTTTTGCCTAGCTTGCTGGCGTGACTCTGTATAATCAGCCAATCTATTAAGGACTAAATCCATGTGGCCCGCATGTTCACCGGCAGAAACCGTTGAACGGTAAAGCTTAGGAAACGCGTTCGGAAATTCAGCCATACTATCGGCCAAGGTGTGCCCTTCTAATACTTTTGCTCTAATGGCAAGCATAATACTTCGAATACGAGGCTTATCATTTTGGTCAGACACAGCGCTTAGCGCTTCCTCAATGGGAATACCGGCTTGAATTAATGTTGCTATTTGTCGCGTAATGAGTGCTAAATCCTTAACACTTAGACTCTTACCTTGAGAGGTGAATGAACGTGTCTTTCCCTCCTTGGCTACAGTCGTTTCGACAGAGAGCGGGGTAAGCCCTTTTTCGCGCAACTGCTGACGTACCTGCCTTGAACTATCCGCCTCTATAACACCTTTCTTTTGGCGTCCTTTTTCATCTAGCGCTTTATAATCGAACGCAGCCATACATTACTCCCTATGCGTGACGCGCAGAACTTCTTCAACCGATGTAACACCCGCTAGAATCTTAGCGACACCATCAGCATGAATGCTCGGGCCACATTTACGGGCATAAGCTTCTAGTTCAAGTTCGCCTGCCTTACTATGAATAAGGTTACGCATCTGATCATCAATGTCGACGACTTCGTAGATACCCATTCGGCCTTTGTATCCTAAATGGTTACATTCAGTACACCCTTTTGCACGATAAATAGTGGGTCTAGTTTCAACGTCTTGCTGCAAAAACTCACAGGCTTCTTGATCTGGCTGATAAGGTTCTCTACAGGTTTGGCAAAGTACTCTCACTAACCGTTGAGCAATAATGCCCACCATGCTGGACGAGATCAAGAACGGTTCGACGCCCATGTCAATTAGGCGAGTAATGGAACCCACGGCACTATTGGTGTGTAACGTAGATAATACCAAGTGACCGGTTAAACTCGCTTGAACCGCAATTTCTGAAGTCTCAAGGTCTCGAATCTCACCAATCATCACCACATCTGGATCTTGACGAAGTATTGCTCTCAACCCTCTTGAGAAGGTCATATCGACTTTTGTATTAACTTGAGTTTGACCAATACCCGGTAAGTTATACTCGATAGGATCTTCTACGGTCAGGATATTACGGCTTTTATCATTTATTTCAGACAGTCCAGCATAAAGCGTGGTGGTTTTACCAGAACCGGTCGGGCCCGTCACCAGAATAATGCCGTGCGGCCTTGTCACAAGCCCTTTCAGGGTCTTTAGATCGCGATGAGACATCCCTAGCGAGTCAAGCTTTAACCTACCCGCTTGCTTATCAAGCAAACGCAGTACGATACGCTCACCATTGGCAGATGGCATCGTTGATACACGAATATCCACTTCACGACCACCCACTCTGAGGGATATACGCCCATCTTGAGGAATTCTTTTTTCTGCGATATCCAGTTTAGACATAACTTTGATACGACTAATCAACAGCGGTGCTAATGCGCGTTTTGGTTGAACGATTTCACGTAATACACCGTCTACTCTAAAGCGAACAACTAATTGCTTTTCAAATGTCTCTATATGTATATCAGATGCACCGGTTTTGACCGCTTCGGTAAGGATGGCGTTGATCAGGCGTATAATAGGTGCATCATCTTCTTGCTCTAACAAATCTTCTGTTTCAGGCACTGAGTCTGCAAGACTGGCTAAGTCCATGTCGTCACCTAGCCCTTCAACCATTTGCATAGCTTCAGCCGAGTCGTTTTGGTAAGCAAATGATAAAGACTCTTCAAACGCCTCTTTAGAAACCTGCTCAAAACGTAAAACACCTTGAGTAATTCGATTTAACTCACAAAATAAGCGATTGTTAAGCGATTGAGCGTGAAGGACGCAAAGTTCACCTGTATGATCTTTTGCGATCACGACAGAGTGTTTTTTTGCAAAACCAAAAGGCAGTCTGCCATGAATAGTTTCTGGTTCTGAAAGAACGAGGTCTGAGCTAGTTTCGAAGTTCAAAGCGAGCTCCCTAAATGAATTGATTTGAGCAAAGCATTAATCGTTAACATTTTTTATTATAGTCGTCCCTATTAAAGTAGTAGCGAATTATCCTTGAAATAAAACTAAATTTATAAGGTATTCAGCACATTTTGAATGTTAATTACGTCTAACGCAAAATTTATTTTATTAACAATACGTTAATTAAAGGGGCTCGTCATCGCAAACAATACTATAATTATCTTTGTTAGCGTTCTAATATAAAAATTCACCCAATAAGAACAAAGGTTAGCTCGCCCCGTGAACAAATTAGCACTACAACAAAAAGCACCTGTTATCATCTTAATTATATTGGTTGCAGCTATGCTTTTCACTTTAGCGATTCAAGCATATGACTTTTTTATGCCACCTAACGATCAAGCGATAGCGTTGGCACAAAAGAAAGAAATAAAGCCTATTCAAACCGCTCGTCCGCAAAGAGAGATTGATCAATTTGAATTATTTGGCAATCCTGCTGACAGCGAACAACAAGAAGCGATAGTAACCACTGAAAATTTACCAAAAACGAATTTACGACTTGTTCTACGAGGCGTCTCTGCATCCAATGAAGTAGAACGAGTCAGTGCTTTAATCGAAGGGCCAGACAAAGAAACCCTAAAATACTCAATAAACGACGAGTTACCCGGCAGCGCTAAACTTAAAAGCGTTCATGAAAAAAGAATTGTCATACAGCGCAATGGCCGACTCGAAAATCTGTACTTCCCAGAAGATACCAATATTGGGATCGTTCGAAACAACAACGCGGAAGGCAGCACGCCAAATTCGCAAACAGCTCAGTCACCACAACCCATACCAGTACCTCAAAGCTATCAACGACCCACCGTTGACTTAGACACTCTTAGCGAAGAACGTAAAAATGAGATCAAGCACCGCCTTGAACAACTCAGAGAGAAAATGAAGCAATCACAACAATGAACAGCTAACATTAGTGATTAGAGACGCAACTGGCTAGATGGGAATAATGCATTTATCACACACTGCCAAGACTCATGTCCGTAATACTCTGATACTCGCATTGTCGCTGAGCGTCTCTCTGCTTTATGCCTTCGAACTAAGTGACAAGCTGCTCGATTTTATCGAGAACAAATACGGTCAACCCGCCAAAAGCCGTCTAATGCTATGGCAGCGACTGGCTACCACCCCTACCCAGCTTTCTACCCAAGATAAACTAGACCAAGTAAACACATTCTTTAATCGTGCGAATTTTAAATCTGATTTAGAACATTGGGGCGAAGAAGATTATTGGGCGACTCCTGTAGAGCTTCTTGCCACCAATGCCGGCGACTGTGAAGATTACTCTATTGCAAAGTACTTCACCCTCAAAACAATGGGCGTACCTGTCGAAAAGCTTCGCATTACATACGTTAAAGCCATTAGGCTTAACCAGGCACACATGGTGCTAGCCTACTATGAAACACCAAGCTCAGAGCCCTTAATACTCGACAACTTAATTTCTTCTATTAAACCCGCCTCTAAACGCACTGACCTTGTACCGGTGTATAGCTTTAATGGTGATGGTTTATGGCTTTCTAAGCAGCGAGGGCAAGGAAAAAGAATCGGTGAAGCCGGAAAACTTTCTCGCTGGGTAGACCTAAACTCACGGTTATTAAAAGGTCTTCAATAGTCTCTCCTCCCAATCAACTAAGCATCCATGATCAACTTTTCACAATTGACAGTTGACGTTAACGTCAACGTAATTCAATATATTGATATCCAGCATCAACCCTCATGACAGAAATAGACTAATTAAATGACTAAAACCTTTTCTATTAGCGATTTATCAAAAGAGTTCGATGTCACCACAAGAACCATTCGTTTTTACGAAGCAGAAGGCTTACTGGCACCGACTCGAGATGGACAAAAAAGAATTTATTCTGATCAAGATAGAGTCAACCTCAAGCTTATTCTAAGAGGTAAACGATTAGGGTTTAGCCTGTCAGAATCAAAAGCGCTCATCGAGTTGTATGACCCCGCATCAGGCAATGCTAAACAACTTTCGACATTACTCGAAAAAATCGAACAACAACGTTCACTGCTCGCACAGCAATTAGTCGATATAGAATTGATGCAAGTAGAACTAGACGAAGCCGAAATACGCTGCCGAGAAGCCTTCTCGAACGCCAACAAATAATAAAAAGATAGGAAACAACAATGGCTAACCAATACACCACACTCAACTTTGGTTTAGGCGAAACCATCAACATGCTAAGGGATCAAGTAAAGCAGTTTGCAGATACCCAAATAGCCCCTATTGCAGTCAAAACTGACAAAGACAACGCATTCCCTAATGAGCTTTGGCAACAATTAGGAGATATGGGATTGCTCGGTATAACCGTCGATGAGTCATTGGGGGGGGCCAGCATGGGCTATCTTGCACATACCATCGCTATGGAAGAAATTAGCCGAGCATCTGCATCTATAGGCCTCAGCTATGGCGCCCATTCAAACCTCTGCGTCAATCAAATATTTAGAAATGGTAACGATGATCAACGCAAAAAGTACCTACCCAAGTTGATTTCAGGTGAGCATATTGGCGCTTTAGCCATGAGCGAACCCAATGCCGGTAGCGATGTGGTGAGCATGAAATTACGTGCCGAAAAGAAAGGCGATAAATATATCCTCAACGGTAGCAAAATGTGGATTACCAATGGCCCCGATGCACATACCTATGTGATCTACGCTAAAACCGATATTAAAAAAGGCCCACACGGCATTACTGCATTTATCGTTGAACGAAACGCCCCAGGCTTTAGCCGCTCTGAAAAACTAGACAAGTTAGGCATGCGAGGTTCTAACACCTGTGAATTAGTCTTCCAAGACTGCGAAGTACCAGAACAAAACATACTAGGCGGCGAAAACAATGGCGTTAAAGTGCTGATGAGCGGCTTAGATTATGAACGTGTCGTACTAGCAGGCGGCCCCGTCGGCATTATGCAAGCCTGTATGGACATCGTTGTACCTTATATACATGAACGTAAACAATTTAATCAATCCATAGGTGAATTTCAGCTAATACAGGGCAAGGTCGCAGATATGTACACTACACTTAATGCATGTAGAGCTTACTTGTATGCGGTTGCCAATGCCTGTGATCGCGGTGAAACAACCCGTAAAGATGCCGCTGGCGTAATTTTATATTGTGCAGAAGCTGCCACACAAATGGCGCTCGATGCGATACAAATATTAGGTGGAAACGGCTATATAAACGAGTTTTCAGCAGGCCGCTTATTACGAGACGCCAAGTTATACGAGATAGGCGCAGGAACATCAGAGATAAGAAGAATGTTAATTGGTCGAGAAGTGTTTCTAGAATCAAAGTAGCGCGCGTTTTAGCGCATCGAGCTACCCAAACATAAGCGCTCATTATAATTTGTCACCGATCAGGAAAAACCATGGCCATCATCAAGAGTAAAGTTAACACTCACTCTGACGCGTTTAAGCAACGAAAAATAGCAATGGCTGAGTTAGTCAGTAAACTCGATTTAGTTGTTGATGAAATAAAGTTAGGTGGCGGTGAAACAGCCCTAAAAAAACACCTAGCAAAAGGGAAACTTCCACCTCGTGAGCGTGTTGCCAAACTACTTGACCCAGGAACACCGTTTCTCGAAATAGCCCAACTAGCAGCCTATGACGTCTACCAAGATAAAGTGCCCGCTGCAGGTGTAATAGCAGGCATAGGTCGAGTAGAAGGCATCGAATGCATGATCGTCGCCAATGATTCAACCGTAAAAGGCGGGACGTACTACCCTCTTTCAGTTAAGAAACATATCAGAGCACAAACCATTGCCGAGGAAAATGGCTTACCCTGCATCTATTTAGTTGATTCAGGTGGTGCAAATTTACCCCAGCAAGACGAAGTGTTCCCTGACGCTGAGCATTTCGGTCATATATTTTATCGGCAAGCCAATATGTCCGCTAAAGGTATACCTCAAATTGCCGTTGTTATGGGGCTCTGCACTGCTGGCGGCGCTTATGTACCCGCCATGGCAGACGAAAGCATCATGGTCAAAGATCAAAGCACTATATTTCTCGCAGGCCCACCATTAGTGAAAGCGGCAACAGGCGAAGAGGTATCAGCAGAAGAGCTCGGGGGCGCAGATGTTCACTGCAAAAAGTCGGGGGTAGCTGATTACTATGCTCAAAATGATGAACATGCACTTCACCTAGCAAGACAATGCATTAAAAACACCCATCACCAAAAACAGCCTGTACCCAGTTACAGCGTACCTGAAGAGCCACTCTATTCACCCGAAGAATTACATGGCGTTGTGCCAGTGGATTTAAAAACACCCTACGACGCAAGAGAGGTGATCGCAAGGTTAGTCGATGGCTCTGAATTTGACGAGTTCAAGCAATTATTTGGAACCACGTTAGTCTGTGGCTTTGCGCGTATTATGGGGTATCCCGTCGGCATCATTGCCAATAACGGCGTGTTATTTTCTGAATCTGCTCAAAAAGGCGCACATTTTATAGCGCTATGCTGTCAACGAAATATCCCCCTCGTATTTCTGCAAAATATCACTGGTTTTATGGTAGGTAAAAAATATGAAGAAGGCGGAATCGCTAAACATGGCGCGAAAATGGTCACGGCTGTAGCGTGTGCAAAGGTACCTAAATACACCGTTGTGATTGGCGGTAGCTTTGGTGCAGGCAACTACGGCATGTGTGGTCGTGCCTACAACCCTCGCTTTATGTGGATGTGGCCGAACGCCCGAATATCAGTGATGGGAGGCGAGCAAGCAGCGGGTGTTTTAGCACAAGTTAAACGTACCAATTTTGAGCGAAAAAACATTGATTGGACTGAGCAAGAAGAGCGCGATTTTAAGCAGCCCATTATTGACCAGTTCGATAAACAATCTGACCCGTACTATGCCAGTGCCCGTCTTTGGGATGATGGCATCATTAAGCCTTCAGACACTCGAAGAGTGTTAGGTTTAGCGATTTCCGCATCATTTAATACTAAAGCAGAAGAGACTCGGTTTGGCGTATTCCGCATGTAATCGTGATGTTCACGCCCTTTAAATGGGTCTACTAACAGCAAACACTTTTCTATACAGCGTTTAACGGATAAGACCATGAATACACATCACACAACAGCAGCAGAAACCACTCTTATTTACGAAGTAACGTCAAATGGCGTTGCACGCATCACGCTAAATAGACCTGAAGTCAGAAATGCATTTGATAGCCAATTAATTCTAAACCTAACGGCCGCCTTTAATCATGCCGATCAAAGCTCTGAGGTTAAGGTTATCTTACTCAGCTCAAGTGGTGATCACTTTTCAGCGGGGGCCGATTTAAACTGGATGAAATCGATGGCCAATGCCAGCTACGATGAGAACCTTGCCGACGCACGACAACTTGAAAAGCTCATGTCAACGATTAACCAGTGCTGTAAACCTGTTGTGACAAAAGTAAGGGGGTCTGTTTTTGGTGGTGGCATCGGATTACTCTCATGCTCAGACATTGTAATAGCTGAAAATGAATCTCGTTTTGCGCTAAGTGAAGTAAAACTGGGGTTAAGTCCCGCCACTATCGCCCCTTTTGTTATTGATGCTATAGGCGCACGCCCTGCCCGTCGTTTATTTTTAACCGGCGAAGTGTTTAATGCCGAAAAAGCACTATCACTAGGCTTAATTAGTGAAATCGTAGACCCCGACTCAATCAATGAAGTAACCAATAACATTATCTCAATGCTGCTCAAAAATGCACCCAATGCCCTAACCCAGTCGAAAAGGTTAATCAGCAAAGTCAGCAACTCGGTAAAAGGCCAAGCGTTAACAGACTATACCTGCGAGTTGATAGCGGCATTAAGAGTTTCAGAAGAAGGCCAAGAAGGCTTAACTGCATTTTTAGAGAAACGTTCTCCCGTCTGGCCAGAACAAACAAATAATGATACGCCACCTAGCAAGGCAGACTAACGTATGTTTACCAAAATACTCATAGCAAACCGTGGTGAAATTGCCTGTAGAATCATAAAAACGGCCAAGGCAATGGGCATCAAGACTGTAGCGGTATATTCAGATGCCGACCGACAGGCCCTTTTTGTCGACATGGCAGACGAAGCATACTACCTAGGCGGCGCCGAACCTGCGCAAAGTTATTTAAAGTTAGCGTCCATCATTGAAATTGCTAAAACGGCAGGTGCACAAGCCATACACCCAGGTTATGGCTTTCTTTCCGAGAACCCTAACCTCCCAAAACAGTGTCAGCAAAACAATATCGTGTTTATTGGGCCACCCGCTGAATCCATCGAGGCGATGGGGTCAAAAAGCCAAGCAAAATTGATTATGAGCAAGGCCGGTGTACCACTGGTTCCGGGGTATCATGGCGATGACCAGTCAATTGAAATATTGACAGAAGAATCACTCACCATTGGTTTTCCTCAACTCATAAAAGCTTCTGCGGGTGGTGGCGGTAAGGGCATGCGAATCGTGCGATCCATTCAGCAAGTGGAATCCTCAATACGCGCTGCAAAACGAGAAGCACTGTCTTCGTTTGGCGACGAAAAGTTACTCATCGAGAAATACATTGAGCAACCTAGGCATATAGAAGTTCAAATATTCTGCGATGAAAATAACAATGGCGTGTATTTATATGATCGAGACTGTTCAATACAGCGCCGCCATCAAAAAATAATAGAAGAAGCCCCTGCTCCTGGGTTATCGCCCGAGACTCGAGCGGCCATGGGTAAGGCTGCACTAGACTGCGCTCAAGCAATCAATTATGTCGGCGCTGGAACCGTCGAGTTTTTGCTCGATAAAGATGAACAATTTTACTTTATGGAAATGAATACCCGGCTTCAGGTTGAACACCCCGTGACAGAGATGATCACCCAAGTCGACCTTGTGGAATGGCAGTTCCGTATTGCCAATGGTGAGCCCTTACCGCTTTCACAACAAGAAATACCCTGTGTAGGCCATGCATTTGAGTCACGTATTTATGCTGAAAGTCCCGCACATGATTTTTTACCTGCAACAGGTACGATTCGCTACCTTAGCCAACCTAAACCAAACGACAACATAAGGATAGATACAGGCATAAGGCAGAACGATACCATCAGCGTATTTTACGACCCTATGATCGCCAAACTTATTACATGGGGCGACAACCGTAAAATTGCAGCGCGTAAAATGAATCAAGCGCTTAATAGCTTTCATATATCGGGGGTCGAGACAAATTGCGACTTTTTAAAGTCAGTCATCACTCATCCGTCATTTCTAAAAAAAGACATTACCACCGAGTTTATTGAGCAGCACTCAACAACGTTATTTGCATCACCGATCGTCAAAACAACCGACTTATTGATGGCCGCTACACTGTACATTCATCTAATCACTAATCGAGCACCATTACGACAAAACAACCAATCTCATATCGCATCTCCTTGGGATAACACTGATTTATGGCATTTGAATGGAAGCCAAACAAGCACATTCACCTTAGTGAGTGCAGATCAGCCTTTTATATTCAACGTATCAAAAGGTCGCTATGAGCAGTTATCAATCAACTATGAAGGCCAGACCTATGAAATTGCCTACAGCGTTGATGCGAATAAGATCACCACTCGTATTAACGGGACTAAATCATCGAATCAGTTCTACATTTCGGAAGACAGTATCCACCTCTTTACAGAGGGTTGCTCATTGCAGTTTTCGCTGCCAGTTAGCAATTATCAGTATGAAGAACCGCAACCAGAAGGCTCATTATTTGCACCTATCCACGGAAAAATTGTAAGTGTTGAAGTAGACACTGGCCAGCACGTTGAAAAAGGCGATGCGCTAATTATCATCGAAGCGATGAAAATGGAGCACACTATTTCTGCACCAGATGCAGGTATTATTAAAGAGGTTTTCTGCAAAACACAGGATTTAGTCGATGCAGAAAATCAATTGATTGAGTTTGAAGTGCTTAAAACCTCCTCTAAGGACAGTCAAAAAAATGTCTGATAACGTCAAGCTGATTGAGGTAGGTCCGCGAGACGGACTACAAAATGAAACAACAGTGCTTTCGATAGCCCAGAAAGTACAATTTATAGACCTTTTATCGAAAACAGGGCTTAAAACAATTGAAGCGGGTAGCTTTGTATCCCCTAAATGGGTGCCTCAAATGGCAACCAGTCACGAGGTATTCCAATCTATTGTAAGAACTGCCGGTGTTACCTACTCTGCTTTAACGCCTAATATGAAAGGCTTAGAGCAAGCAATAACAGCCAGCGTAGATGAAGTAGCTATTTTTACGGCCGCCTCTGAAACGTTTTGCCAAAAGAATATCAATTGCAGTATCGAACAGAGCATTGAACGATTCATCCCCCTAATGGCATTAGCAAAAGCACATAACTTAAAAGTAAGAGGTTATGTGTCATGCGTCATGGGCTGCCCTTATGAAGGCGCTATAAGCCATAAACAAGTGGCCGACACAGTAAAGCAATTAGTCAATATTGGCTGCTATGAAATATCCCTAGGCGATACCATCGGTGTGGGCACAGCACATAACGTTAAAGCACTGATTAAAGGCCTAACCAACGAAATCGACGTCTCTCAATTAGCTGTTCACTTTCATGACACCTACGGGCAAGCCTTAGCAAATATCTATGCATCGTTGGAAACCGGCATAAGAACGGTCGACGCTTCCGCCGCAGGACTCGGGGGTTGCCCGTATGCCAAAGGTGCGTCAGGAAATGTAGCCACTGAAGATGTCGTCTATATGCTAAACGGATTAGGCCTCAACTCAGGTGTAGACCTCAATCAACTGATCGACGCAGGACGTTATATTTGCCAGCAGCTTAACCGCCAAAATGGCTCAAAAGTCGCCATCGCACATCCGACGAAATAACGGTACTAGAAAATGAATGAATTACTTTGGGCGCCCGATAAAAAGCACATATCAACAGCCAACCTGACACAGTTTGAGTCATTTATAGCAGAAAAATATGGACGAACGTTCGCAGGCTACCCAGAACTTCATCAATGGAGTATCGAATATAAAGAACACTTTTGGGCTAGCATCGTTGAATATTTCAATTTGAAAGGCTCGTTTGAAGCATCAACGGTATTGGTTGAAGGTGAAATCTTTCAACAGACTCAATGGTTTCCAGACGCGACTCTAAACTTTGCCGAGAACCTATTACCTAAGCGTAATGACGATATCGCAATCATTGATCGTAATGAAAACGGTGGCCGTAAAACACTAACCTACGCCCAGCTCTATGATGAAGTAGAACGAGTGGCAGCCTCTATGCGTGAGTTAGGCGTAACTAAAGGTGATCGCGTCGCAGGTTTTTTACCCAATTGCAGTGAATCCATTATTGCCATGCTAGCAACAACCAGTATCGGCGCAGTTTGGTCATCGTGCTCCCCAGACTTTGGTATTAACGGTGTAATAGATCGCCTAGGCCAGATACAACCCAAATTGTTAATTGCCACCAATGGTTACCACTATGCAGGTAAGCGCATTAGCACGACAGAAAGAGTTAAAAGCATTGTTCAGTTGCTTAACGCGTTAACTCAGCTCGTCGTAGTTGAGTATATTGATGACGAACCAAAACTAAATTACGGCGTTAAAACTAGTGCTTGGCAAGACTTCACCCCTAACACACCAACACCATTAACATTCACCCCCGTCCACTTCTCCGACTCCCTATATATTATGTACTCCTCAGGAACAACAGGAGTACCAAAGTGTATTGTTCATGGCGTAGGCGGCACACTATTGCAGCACGTTAAAGAACTAGCACTGCATACGAACCTTAATGAATCGGATAACATATTTTATTACACGACCTGCGGTTGGATGATGTGGAACTGGGTGGTCAGCTCATTATCTCAAGGCGCAACACTCACGTTATTTGATGGCTCCCCATTTCACCCAACACCCAGCACTTTGTTTGATATTGCAGAACAAGAACAGATATCGATATTCGGTGCGAGCGCGAAATATTTCGCTGCCTGCGATAAGGCAGGTCTTCACCCCTTAAAAACACATAACCTAACAACACTCAACACCCTACTATCAACCGGCTCCCCACTTGCGCACGAAACCTTTGATTACCTCTACCAAAAAGTAAAAAAAGATATGTGTGTATCTAGCATTTCAGGTGGAACAGATATCGTGTCTTGCTTTGCCTTGGGTAATCCCGTACTCCCCGTTTATCGCGGAGAATTACAATGTGCCGGATTAGGTATGGACGTAGCATTTTATGATGAACGTGGACACACCTTACAAGAAGGTAAAGGTGAACTTGTATGCCAAACTCCCTTCCCCTCAATGCCCACAGGCTTCTGGAACGATAAAGGAGGTTTAAAATATAAAAAAGCGTATTTCGAATCCTTTGAGAACTGTTGGGCACATGGGGATTATGGCGAAGTTATTAACCATAGAGACAAGACAGGCCAAATAATTCAACAAGGCATCATCATACATGGCAGATCCGATGCCGTTCTAAACCCAGGCGGAGTCAGGATTGGAACAGCAGAGATATACCGACAGGTTGAAAAAATAGACGACGTATTAGAATCCATTGCCATAGGTCAGCAATGGGAAGACGACGTAAGAGTAATCTTATTTGTAAGATTAAAACCCGGTATAAAACTAGACAACACACTGACTCAAAAAATTAAATACACCATCAGAGCCAATACAACGCCCAGACACGTACCCGCAAAAATAATACAAGTAACAGATATACCCAGAACCATCAGTGGCAAAATCGTAGAGTTAGCGGTTAGAAATGTGGTGCATGGAGAGACAGTAAAGAACCAAGACGCACTGGCCAACCCAGAAGCGTTAACGTTATTCGAAGGGCTAGACGCGCTAACGTCTTAAAGGTCATTAAGGTGTAAAACCAACAGACAACTATATTTTGCCGCCTTTAGCTAAATATAAAGCACAAAAAAGCCCGAATAAATCGGGCTTTTTCAAATAGTTATAAGACGTTACTAAAGTAGTTTCTTATAACTATAAACAGTAATTACAGTGCTTTATCAAGCTCTGGTACTGCGTCGAACAAGTCTGCAACTAAGCCGTAGTCTGCAACCTGGAAAATAGGTGCTTCTTCGTCTTTGTTGATAGCAACAATAACTTTACTTCCAGACATACCTGCCAAGTGCTGAATCGCACCAGAGATACCCACTGCAATGTAAAGGTTTGGTGCTACAATCTTACCTGTTTGACCAACTTGCATATCGTTTGGTACGAAGCCAGCATCTACAGCGGCACGTGATGCACCTACTGCTGCGCCAAGCTTATCAGCGACTGCTTCAAGCATCTTGAAGTTTTCACCGTTCTGCATACCACGACCACCAGACACAACAATTTCTGCGCTAGTAAGGTCAGGACGATCAGATTTAGCAATTTCAGCACTTACGAATGCAGAAATGCCAGCGTCTTGCGCGCCATCAACATTTTCAACTGATGCAGAACCGCCTTCGGCAGATACTGGATCAAATGCTGTTGTACGTACAGTAATAACTTTAACACTGTCAGAAGACTGAACAGTCGCAATAGCATTACCTGCATAAATTGGACGCTTAAATGTATCAGCAGACTCAACACTTACGATGTCAGAAATCTGTGCTACATCTAAAAGCGCTGCAACACGTGGTAAGAAGTCTTTGCCAGTTGTTCCTGCAGAAGCAACAATGTGGCTATAGCCTTTACCAAGATCAGCAACTAATAAAGAAAGATTTTCAGCCAATTGATGACCGTAGGCTGCATTGTCTGCAACTAAAACCTTGCTTACACCTTCAACTTTTGCTGCGGCTTCTGCGGCTGCACCACAGTTTTCACCAACAACAAGAAGTTCTACGTCACCACCCATAGCTTTAGCTGCAGAAACGACGTTTAAAGTAGCAGCTTTTAAGCTACCATTTTCATGATCAGCAATAACAAGAATGCTCATTTAGATCACCTTCGCTTCGTTTTTCAGTTTATCTACAAGTTCAGCAACGTCAGCCACTTTAATACCTGCCTGACGCGTAGCAGGTTCTTCAACCTTCAGCGTAGTAAGTCTTGGCTTAAGCTCAACACCCAAATCAGCAGGAGAAGTCATTTCTAATGGCTTCTTCTTAGCTTTCATGATGTTAGGAAGTGAAGCATAACGTGGCTCATTCAAACGAAGGTCAGTAGTAACGACTGCAGGCAGGTTAAGCGCTACAGTTACCAAACCACCATCGATTTCACGAGTAACATTTACTTTGTCGCCATCTACAGCAACTTCAGAAGCAAATGTTCCCTGAGCCATACCCGTTAAGGCAGCAAGCATCTGACCTGTCTGATTGTTATCAGAGTCAATAGACTGCTTACCAAGGATAACTAGGTTAGGTTGTTCTTTTTCAACAACAGCTTTAAGAAGTTTAGCAACATCGAGTGCCTGCACATCTTCGTCAGTTTCGATAAGAATACCGCGGTCTGCACCTAAAGCAAGAGAAGTACGAACTTGCTCTTGAGCAACTTTAGGACCGATTGAGACAACTACGATCTCACTGACTACGCCCTTTTCTTTCAATCGAACAGCTTCTTCAACTGCGATTTCACAAAAGGGGTTCATTGCCATCTTGACATTTGTCAGATCAACACCTGTATTATCAGGTTTTACTCGAACCTTGACGTTGTAGTCGATTACACGTTTAACAGCGACCAGAACCTTCATAGATTCCTCGTTTATTAGCGATTGATTGATTGTTGGCTCTTACGAATGAGGTAGAAAAAGCAACACATCCATTGCAAGAGATGCAAAAAGGATGAGTTCAGAAACCCTCCACCCTACGCAAAGCGACCTAATACTGACTATAAAATGCGTCTCGGTCAATACTTAACAGTCAAAACCGAGTAAAAAATGGCCATTTTTAAGCAAAAAAAGTGAGACATAATCTCACTTAACAAGAAATAACCACCCACCTGCCATGCTATAACCTATTGATATTAAATTTATTTCAATAAAACATGAAGTATGTATGGGTTCATTTCAAACAAACGTTTGTTTGAAATCGGTTTTAGTATATCCTTTTAATGGCTAGGGCGTTATAATCCGCGTCCATAAATTGGGTTTCTATTTTACCATCCCAACAGAAGCTAATACGATTTTATAAAAATCTTAAGTAGCCTATCTGCTAGTCAGCTACTTATATTACATAAACTAGAGAGAGATGACCGAGGAGACCTATAGTGGAACGTGAATCAATGGAATTTGACGTCCTAATCGTAGGCGCCGGCCCAGCAGGTCTATCTGCTGCCTGTCGAATACTACAACTTGCACAGGAATCTGGTGACGAATTAACCGTCTGTGTTGTGGAAAAAGGGTCAGAAGTTGGCGCTCACATCCTAGCGGGTACTGTTTTTGAGCCAAGCGCATTGAATGAGTTATTCCCGAACTGGAAAGAACTTGGCGCACCTTTAAACACCCCCGTAACGCGTGACGATATCTTTGTTCTTAAAAACAAAGAGAAAGCAGTTAAAGTGCCTAACGCATTTGTACCTAAAAACATGCATAACGATGGCAACTACATCGTCAGTTTAGGTAATGTATGCCGTTGGTTGGCTGAACAAGCTGAAGGCATGGGCGCAGAAGTTTACCCTGGCTTTGCTGCATCAGAAGTTTTATATAACGAAGACGGAAGTGTTCGCGGTATTTTAACTGGCGACATGGGTGTTGACGAAGAAGGCAACCCTAAAGACTCTTACATGCCAGGCATGGAACTACTTGCTAAATACACGCTATTTACAGAAGGTTGTCGCGGTCATTTAGGCAAGCAGTTAATCGAAAAGTTTGAACTAGATAAAGACTCAGACCCTCAGCATTACGGTATCGGTATCAAAGAACTTTGGGATATCGACCCCGCTAAACACGAGCCTGGTCTTGTTGTACATACAGCTGGCTGGCCGTTAGATGAAAATGGTGCAAGTGGTGGCTCATTCCTATACCACTTAGAGAATAATCAAGTTTACGTTGGCCTTATTACCGACCTTAACTACTCTAACCCTCATCTAAGCCCGTTTGAAGAATTTCAGCGCTTGAAAACCAACACTGAAATTAAGAAATATTTAGAAGGCGGTAAGCGCGTATCTTACGGCGCAAGAGCGATTACTAAAGGTGGCTTTAACGCACTTCCTAAGATGACATTCCCTGGTGGTTTAATTCTTGGTTGTGATGCAGGAACACTTAACTTCTCTAAGATTAAGGGTTCTCATACCGCAATGAAGACCGGTATGTTAGGTGCTGAAACAGTATTTGAAGCACTTAAAGCAGGTTCTACTGGCGGCGAAGATCTTGTTGCATATGCAGACAAGTATAAAGCTTCAAGCGTTTATAAAGAACTTTATGACTCGCGTAACTTCGGCCCTGCTATGCATAAGTTTGGTAGCATGATCGGTGGCGCAGTTGCATTCTTCGAGCAGAACATCTTACGTGGCAGCTTACCCTTTACGCTACACGACAGACATCACGACTATGCTCAAATGAAGCCTGCTGCAGAGTGTAAGAAAATCACTTACGATAAGCCCGATAACGTATTAACGTTTGATCGCTTAACATCTGTATTTATCTCAAATACAAACCACGAAGAAAATCAGCAGTGTCACCTTAAGCTTAAAGATGCTGCCATTCCGATTCGTGATAACTTACCAATGTATGATGAGCCAGCGCAAAGATACTGCCCTGCTGGCGTATATGAAGTTGTTGAAAATGATGACGGTTCTAAGAAGTTCCAAATCAACTCACAAAACTGCGTACATTGTAAGACATGTGATATCAAAGATCCTGCACAAAACATCACCTGGGTAACACCAGAAGGTGGCGGCGGTCCTAACTATCCCAATATGTAAGCAACAGCTGCTTAGCAAAAAGGGCTTCATGGTTTCATGAAGCCCTTTTTTGTTTTCAGCTATCTAGTAACGAAATCAGGGTTTATGAGCCTCCCCTATTGAAGCGGGAAGAACAAGCCGTTACTCCATACCCCTGTATGCTCTTTGCCGTTTACCTTATGGTGTTCTGCTATCTCTACCAAGCGATAAAATACATTTCGGTTTATCAAGCCTTTTAGGTTTCGTCTGACAGTGAGTAATGGGACAGGTTCACCCGATTCAGATTCGTTTACGACAAACTGATCTTGTTGATTCAGCATCACATCTTCACCCACACTATCTTTAAAAATGAGAGTAGGCTTTCCGCTGACATCATCAACACGAAAATCCACTATCGAGAATGGCGCCACATCGACCGAAATTTTCATCTTCTCAACAGGGGTTACTAAAAAGTAACCATCACCTTCATCTAAACGTAGAATCGAGGAGAACAACTTAACCATGGCTTTTCTCGCCATTTTATCCCCTTGATAGTACCAATCACCCTCCCTATCAATTCGAATATCAATCTCACCCACGACGTCTGGATTCCATTGATCAACAGGCGGATAGCCATTTTTTGTCTTGCTATCTTTAATGTCAGCCAAGACCTTCATCGTGTCTTCAAGCTGGTCGTTAGACTTTTTAGCCGTCATGTGAACACCTGTTTTTGATCGATACGTTGATAAACTCGTTTACGCGCCAACATTCTGAGAATGTGTTAACTATAGCCCTCTTTGCCACTCCTGGCGTAAAGGTATCGCCCCGGGCTTATTTAATGCCAGATCAATCTTATCCAACATAGCCTGTTTATCTGCGCCTAAGTTTCCTTTTAATACAAGGTAATTTGAAGCGTGATCAGAGCGAAAGACCGTATCTGTTAATTCTAAATTAGCGATAAATGTCCTAATCTCTTCAAATAACTCAGTTTGCTGAAGCGGCTCGTAATCACCCTTAAATCCATCACGGAATCGCTCATCCCCCATAGGAAAAGAAACAACTAACGTCGACACAAATTCAGGCTGAGTTTCATTCATTAATCGCGCCGTATTAACCGCATGCTGTTCAGAAAACGTTCGACCACCCAAACCATTTAGAATCATCACCGATGACTTAATACCCGCCGCCTTTAACTTTAAAAGTGCAGCTTTAGATGAGTCAAACGTTTCGCCTTTTTGCACGCACTCAAGCACCTTATCGTCACCCGATTCACAGCCGACATACACCATACTTAGGCCGAGAGATTGCAGTTCAGCCAACTCTTCTACAGTCTTGTTTTTGATATTTCTAGGCAGGCAGTATGCGGTGACGCGTTCTCGGTGAGTAAAGTGCGTATTAATACATTCAAGTATTTCTTTAAGGCGCCTAAATGAAAGCGTCATTGCATCGCCATCAGCCAAAAAGAAACGGCGCATACCCGGCATCTTAGCTGCAACTGCCCTCACTTCTTTTTCAATTTCAGCAATTGCCTTTGGCTTAAACTTTTTTTGAGGCGCTGTGTACATCTCACAAAAGGTACAATTATTATAAGAGCAGCCGTTAGAGACCTGAAGTATGAGTGACTTCGCCTCTGAAGGCGGTCGAAAAACAGGTTCTATGTAGTCAATAGGTAAATAATTCATAGATTTATTAACTCACTAATATAAACATTGAAAAGACAGCTATTTAGCCGATTATAACACGTATATAAAATTTCGAGCCCTGCATAATTACCCTTGTAGAAAGTACAATATAACCGATAAACTGATTGTTTATGTTGATGCCAGAACAGCCAACGGATTAACACTTAAAACGTTATAAGTCAGCGCATTATAAATAAGGAACCCACCACCATGAATGATGAATTCCCACTTCATGCAGACATTTGCTATTTAAACCATGCGGCTGTATCACCTTGGCCAAAGCGCACACAAAACGCCGTGTCTAAATTTGCAGCTCAAAATACTGAGTATGGCGCCACTTATTATCTCGACTGGCTTAAAGTAGAAGCGTCATTAAGACAAAGACTCGCAAATTTAATAGGCTCACCCTCCTCCGCTGATATTGCATTATCAAAAAGCACTTCAGAAGCACTATCAATCATAGCCTATGGCCTTGAATGGTCCGAAGGTGATGAGATCATCATTAGCAATCAAGAATTCCCATCCAATCGTATTGTGTGGGAGTCTCTTGCGTCTAAAGGTGTAAAACTAAGAATTGCAGACATTGACGACATTGAACACCAAGACGCAGTGGAGGCAATAGCCGCTGAAATTAACGAAAATACTAAATTAATCTCTATAAGCTCGGTTCAATATGCATCAGGGCTCAAGGTTGATATTAATCGTCTAGGTAAAATATGTCATTCTAAAGATATTCTATATTGTATTGATGCCATCCAGAGTCTTGGGGCTATCGACTTTGATATTAATAAGAATCATGCAGATTTTGTCGTGGCTGACGGTCATAAATGGATGATGGGACCTGAAGGGTTAGCACTGCTTTATGTAAAGCCGACAATTCGCGACACTCTGTCGATTCAACAATACGGCTGGCACATGGTTGAGCACCGAGGAGACTATACACGTAAGACCTGGGAACCCGCATCAGATGCCACGCGGTTCGAATGCGGTAGTCCAAACATGCTAGGAATACATGCGTTAAATGCAAGTTTATCGCTTATAGAAGACATGGGGATAAAAACCATCGAGCAACAACTACAAAGCAATATTGCATACCTGATAGAGCAACTTAAAACACTGCCTAATGTTGAGATACTATCACCCATCAAAGAAGCTGACCGAGCAGGCATCGTAACTTTCAAAATAGCAGGGGTAGATTCTAATAAACTATATTCTGAGCTAATGCAGCAAAGCGTAATATGCGCATGCAGAGGCGGCGGCGTTAGATTCTCACCCCATTTTTATACACAAAAACACGTGATTGATAATGCGATTAAAAAGGTAAAGAGCCTCACTCATACGTGAATAACAAACACTCAACACCTGTCACTCTCACGTAAATGACAAACACTCGTCATCCCTACACAAACAACAAATATATATCATCCTCGCGAATGCGGGGATCCAGACCTTCTAACCCATTAAGCAGAAGGAAGCACAGCCTTTAAAGTAAAACAGCCATCAAACGGATTTTCAGCATGAAGGTGAACCACCATCGCAGTAGAAAAATTAATAGAGTGTAGTAAATCCCCATCAACCATTAAGCTGATCAACTTACCCACCAGCGGCATATGAGCCGTTATAAGAACTGAGTGATGAGACTCGCTCAGGGTATAGAGCCAGTCCGTCACTTTTGACGGGTTATAGTCAGGCGTTAAACGAGGCTGAATGTTTATCGACAGTCCAAGTTCAGTCTTTGCAATTTCCGCTGTTTGTTTGGCTCTAAGATAAGGGCTAGAGTAGATAGCGTTAATTGGGCATGACTGATTAGCCAACGCTTTAACCGAGCGCAAGACCTCTTCTCGGCCACGAAGCGTCAACTCGCGATTAATATCACTATCAGCGTTAAACGATGCTTCGCCGTGGCGCATTATAAATACGTCCAAACTACGTTCCCCTTATGTATCAGCCCATCCTTAATAGGTTTAGTTGATACGTAGATTACTTTCCCTTTGGCCACTCAGAGAACGGATAAGGTTTTTTCTCGTCTGCATAGCTCAAGAAACGAACAATCTGTGAAACATAGGTCGCTAACGATGCTCCGAACGCTGTTAGTCTTTCGTTTGGACCATTACCAAAAGTGGTGACGACGGCTTGTAATATTGCCATAACAATCACCACAAGATCAGAAATTTTATAAACGATGTAAAACATCACCATATATAAAATTCTTAACCAATGACCTTCTTTATCGTATTCACTATTGTCTGACATAACGTTCTCTTTTTAAACGGGTAAACTTATATAAACAATTATACTTCATGTCTTGGCAGGATAAACTCAACATCGGTACTCTGCTGAGCGAGCATCATGCCACTAATAATATTTTTAATTTCTTTTTGCTCAATCAAAATAGAATAAAGCCCTTGCACAAGCGGCATGTACACTTCTAATTCATCGGCTTTCGCTTTAACAGACTTAAGTGTATTAATACCCTCAGCCACTTCACCTAGTTCCGCTATGGCGTCCTCAAGCTTCTTACCCTTACCGACTGAATACCCTACTCTGTAATTACGGCTTAGTGAAGAATTACATGTCACCATTAAATCACCTACACCGGCCAAACCTAAGAAGGTCATCGGGTTTGCACCTAGACAAACCGCAAATCGGCTCATTTCAGCCAAGCTACGGGTGACTAACATCGACTTGGTATTCTCACCCATGCCATAGGCTTCCGCTAAGCCCGACATAATGGCATATATATTCTTTAATGCCCCACCTAGTTCAACCCCATAGATATCAAGATTGGCATAAACACGAAAATAGCTACATCCTAACAACTCTTGAATACAGCTACGCACTTCAGGGGATTCGCTGGCAATAACTGTTGCCGTTAGTGTTTTTTGAGCGATTTCTTTAGCCAAATTAGGGCCACTTAGCACACCAATAGGATTGTTAGGCAGCACTTCTTGAAGAATTTGGCTCATTAACAAAAATGTACCACTCTCAATTCCTTTGGTCGTACTCACCACAATCTGATGAGGCTTGATAAGTGTTTGAGCTTTTTCGACAACAGCGCGAAAAGATTTACTCGGAATAGAGACAAAAATAATATCACTTTCGCTGATAGCTTGCTCAATATCGGTGGTCGCTATAAGATTTTCATGAAGATCATAACCCGGCATGTAACGTTCATTTTCGCGGGTTTCTTGTACTTTAGCAGCTCGTTTTGCATCTCTCATCCACAAAAAGACACGATGACCATTAGTGGCAGCGATATTAGCTATTGCGGTGCCAAAACTACCACCACCGAGAACTGTAACTGTTCTTGTAACTGACATATATAAACCAGAGTCAAAATTATAAGAAGAGAGCTAGCACGAAAGAAAAAAGTATTAAAATAGCGTGTTAGCTCTACCTACAAAAAATATATTAATGTGTGCAGGGTACTTAGCACATCAATAGTATCTAGAAGTATCGTGATTATTTCAATGAGTTAGGGCTGTCTGCTCAGATTTATTTTCACATTCAAGCGCTTGAACTAAGTCTTCAAACTCTTCGCGGTTTGAATCATTAAGCGCCATTAACGTTTGGTGTGCATCCAGAACTTTCTCTCGAACTTGCTGCTCAGTCGCTTTAAGAATAGGAATTTCTTCAAGTTCAGATAGCTCGACAGCAGGCTCTTTCATGATGATAAATATTTCACCAAACCCCATGGTTTGAATGATGCGAGTAACGTCAGGGTTGGTCGAAATAATGGTAGGAAGGAATGAACTTTTCTTACGAGCTAAAACAGCTATTTTTGCTAACAAGCCCAGTGTTGTACTATCTATGATCGTCGTTTCAGAAAGGTCAACCACCACTGTTTTAAACAGAGGGTTAGATGACATTGCATCAATAATAAGATCAAGCGTAGAACAAAGGTAGAGGCGAATCTCTCCTATGAACTTTAATACATAGATACCCTGTTGCTCGGCTTGCAAAATCTTATAACTAGCCATCTTGATCATTCACTCCAGAAACAGTCAAAATTGCGATATCATCAGGAAGTTCATGTATCTCGTTGAGTTTTAATGCCTCAACTAACTCCCTAATACTACTATTACCATTCACATTGCCAACACCAGCATTAACATCACTATCACTACTAGCATCATTATCAGTACCGTTGTCAGTACTAATAACACTACGCTCAGCTAGCTTCAATAACATTTGTTCTTTTTCGGCTAAGTTTTTAGCGTCTAACACTTCCAGTATGCCATCAGTAAATAACCATAGGTCAAACTTCTTAGGCAGCACCCTATCATACACTCTAAAGGTAGGGGCTTCGAACAGACCTATCGGCATACCTGTCCCCTCAAGATACTCTGCATGACCGTCTGTCACTAATATAGGCATTGGAAAATGGGCACCAACTGAGTACGTGAGTGTATTGGTCGTATTATCATGAATACCCACAAACATCGTTAGATGTTTACCAAACTCTGTTTCAAGTAATTCACGGTTAATCCGGTGAAGCATACGGTCAGGGTACAATATTTCATCAGTTGACCCTCGTTTAAAATTTCTAAGCAAACGATTTGAAAGGTTCTTTAATAAAACCGTTACAAACGCAGACGAAGCGCCATGCCCAGAAACGTCAGCAATATAGAATATAGATCGCTGACTATCAATCTTAAAAAAGTCTAAAAAATCTCCGCTTAAATAAAGCGACGGTTTAATCATATAATCACAATTTAAACCTTTTAACTTTTTCTCCCGCTCCGGTAGCATTTTCATTTGAATCTTCAAACCGGCTTTCTGGTCAGCTTTAAGCTCAGATATACCGGCCTTTAGCTCCCGGTTAGCATCTTCAAGCTCAATACTGTAGCGCTGATTGAGTTTAACTAATCGAATTTTTTCAGATATCCGTTTAATGATTTCTTGCACTACCGAAAAATCATTAAACGGCTTAATAATAAAATCCGACGCACCCGCCCTTAAAGCGGTCACCACATCTGATGCGTCTTCTGTGTGTGAAAATGCAATAACAGGAGAAGGCGGAAAGTCGGGATCTCTAAGCGTCGACAGTAAACTGATTTCATCAGCCGTCAAATCGCCAAAAATAATATCAGGCCGACCGTTAGCAATGCTCACAAGCGCTTCTTTTATACTACTCACAGACACAACATAATAACCGATACGCAGAAGGCCACTCGACAAATATTGCCGACAACTTTCGTCTTTATCGATGACTAACATCCGTTCAGCATGTATTGACATATCTAAACAACCACAAACGTGTAGTTAAGTATCGGGTTTTTATACGTTTCATTATAGGAAACACCTATAACTAGTCTAACGCTATTAAATTGTTTGTACAGGTTAACCTTCACGGTGGTTAAAACCGTGCGAAGCGTCACAACTCACTCTAACATCACACGAGTTAACAATGTTTTGCATTAAAGTCGACTGTTTAGAAAATACCATGCCAATACCGATACTTTTTTATTATAAATTTGTGGTGAAACCTAATGAATCAGAGGTTAAGCTGTTAATTTAGAGCATGCATACTAATTTATCTCTAAGGCTTTGTACTTATAGCCACACTCGCGTTTAATTTGTATGAGGCCTGTTTAGTTTTTTAGAATAAACAGATAACACCGACATCGTATTTAGTTATAAAAAGCACTCTAATTTAAAATTTTAGATAGGTAGCGTGAAACAACATGGATTACTTTCCCGAAGACTTATTAGGCGCTCACAGTAAACTCATTATGGACCCTGTTCATGGAGGCATACCGTTATTCCCCCATGAAGTTGCCATATTAGATCACCCTCTATTTCAACGCTTACGAAACATATGTCAAAACGATATTTTGTCTCTGGTATTCCCAGGCGCAACCCATTCTCGTTTTTTGCATAGTATCGGTGTCATGCACGTGGGTGAGCGCATATTTTTATCGATGGTTAAGAGTTATTTAGAATCACGCCGCTACAAAGCAAAGGTGAGCACCACCCAAGAACAGTTTTTTGCAATCGATTACTTCAACAAAGTCATCAGACTGGCCTGCCTGCTTCATGACTGTGGCCACTCTAGTTTTTCTCATCAATTTACCAAAACATCTAAAATTAAAGACATGATGGAGTCATCAGGATTATTTCAGAAACTCTGGGCAGGCATAGACACCCAAGACCTTTACGACGCGACACCGACGATTATCGAGCACGAACACTACTCAAGTCGCTGCGCTCATCAACTACTCACTGATACAGGCGTGCAAGCGTCAGGCATTGAGCTAATTGACGTGCTGGCCATTATGGAAACCACGTCTGCGACCACTAGCGCTGTATTTAATAAGCATGCAGAATATTTCTGGCAATTTATCACCGGCAGCAAAGAAGTAGAGTGGAAAACCTCAACCACTATCCCACAGCTCGTTGCGGAATTATTATCCTCAATTATCTCAGGTGAAGTCGATGCAGACAGAGCCGATTACATGCTACGCGACGGGTTCCATTCATCGGTCACCATTGGCGGGTTTAACCTAGACCACCTACTTAGCAACTTAAGGTTTGGTTGGGACCCACAAACACCGTGGTTAGGACTTGCCATTACATCCAAAGGCCTAAGCGCACTTGAAGACTTTGTGTATAGCCGAAACCAGATGTACCGAAACGTTTACGGTCATAAAACAGCACTTGGTTTTGACTGGTTATTAAGAGAAGCCATTAACGAAGTGCTCGAAGAGAATGATATCTCAGATTATGTAGAGCAATGTTTAACGGATCTAGATGAATTCAGACACCTAACCGATAACTACTTCTGGGAATGTTTTAGACATCACGCCAGAAAACATCCTGACAGCTATTCATATTGCATTATTAATCGCGTAAAGCTTAAACATATCGATACACAATATGATTTACCACCTGATCAAATTGAACGTCGAAAACAAGCCCTTGCGGACCAATTAAAACTAGATAAAACAGCGGTAGTGTCTTGCACCATGAATGCAAAGTTCTCAAAAATAAGAGAAGACTTTGATCAGATGAAGGTACTGGTAAAAGACGCCATCACTCATAAACATCGACTAAAGCTAATACCCGAGGTCAGCACGTTTTTTAATAAATTTACTGATGGTACTATTACGCATTTTTACCTCAAGCCTAAACGACTAGGGTAACGTGAGTGATGGCATTTTTAGGTTTACTATCACCGTATAAACCACACGGCTCAAATGGCGTTACAAGGTAACGCCATATAAAATAATGAACAGAATTTAAATTAACTCGCTTAAAAATTAAGAATCTTACTTTATGAAAATTGTATCATTTAACGTCAATGGCCTTCGTTCAAGACTGCACCAAATGGAAGCCCTCGTATCGACCTACTCTCCCGATATCATAGGCCTACAAGAAACCAAAGTGCACGACCCTGAATTCCCACTTGAGCAAATGGAAGCACTCGGCTATCACGTAGAGTATTTTGGCCAAAAAGGTCACTATGGCGTAGCCATGCTATCAAAGCTAACGCCAACAAACGTTATAAAAGGCTTTCCCGGCGATGACGAAGAATCTCAAAAACGAATGATCATTGGACACTTTGACGTTGACGGAAAAGAACTCGTCGTGATGAATGGATACTTTCCTCAAGGTGAAAGCCGCGACCACCCGACTAAATTTCCGGCAAAACAAACGTTTTATGAAGACCTACAAAACCTATTAGTTGAAGACTATTCAAACGATCAAAATCTTATCGTAATGGGCGATCTGAATATATCTCCAGAAGATATAGATATCGGCATTGGCGCGGATAACGCAAAGCGCTGGTTAAGAACCGGAAAATGTAGTTTCTTGCCAGAAGAGCGTGAATGGTTAGCACGACTTAAAGGTTGGGGGCTTAAAGATACTTACCGCGAGCTTTATCCAACGTCAACTGAGTACTACAGCTGGTTTGACTACCGCAGTAGAGCATTTCAACGAGAACCAAAACGTGGCTTACGAATAGATCAAATTTGGGCAACGCCACCGTTGGTAGAAAAGCTTGATGCCTCGGGAATCTACTATGATATAAGAGCCATGGACAAGCCATCAGATCACTGCCCAATATGGTCCGATTTTAGCCTGTAACCGCTAACGTTTATAATTAGCGCAGCCATTGATAAAAAGGCTTTATGATGTGAAGTAGTTATCCTATTTGGAGCTACTTTGCACAAGCTCTTTGTATTCAGCAATTTAAACAGGGTATTATACCTCCAAAGTGACAGGACGTATTTTAAACAATGAAAACCCGTGATCGAATACTACATACCACACTAGAGCTATTTAATGAGTGTGGCGAACCTAATGTCACCACCCTGCAAATAGCCGATGAAATGGATATTAGTCCGGGTAATCTTTATTATCATTTCAAAAACAAAACTGAGATCCTAAGCGAGCTATTTGATTGGTACGAGAGAGAAATCGGTGAAATTCTAGACGTCCCTGAAACAAGTTTAGATGTAGAAGACCAATGGTTATTCTTACACCTTATTTTTGAAGTCATCGCTCGCTATCGGTTCTTATATCAAGACCTCGTTAACGTCATGTCTAGACATGAAAGACTGGCCAACAAATTTAAAAAAATCATCACTAAAAAAACTAACGCATCCCGCCTAATATGCCAAAACCTGGCGGAACAAGGTATTTTAAACGCCAACCCCAAAGAAATAGACGCCCTCTGTAAAAGCATCGTATTAACGGCAACCTACTGGATAAGTTTCTCCACCGTCATTGACGGCGAACAAAGTGACGATACGTTGAATCAAGGCGTATACCAAGTCATGACCCTGGTATTACCTTATTTAAGAGAAGAAGAACGCGCGTTATTGAGAGAAGTGGGTGAGTCGTACCTTTAAGCTAAAACTGAACAAATCGTAAATGCAAACCCTGTAAAAACAAACACTGTAAAAACCAAACCCTGATGCCAGCTGTCCCTCCTTTCATCAAGGCTATAGTTTTGTATTTAAGGCTATCTATAAGTCGGTGCTTTACCCTTTCTTTGACGCTTCAAGCTGCTTTTTAAGATCAGCGATCTGCGCCTCTAACGCTTTAATCTCTGCGCGACTTGGAATTCCCATTTTTTGCAGAGCCTTCGATACACGCTGATCAAAAACACTTTCAAGCTTTCCGATAGTACCGGTGGCTTTTTCTTTAACGCCTTCAACCGTATCTTCAACAACCTTAATACGTTTTTCGACCACACCACGGGTCATATGCTCAATTTCTTCGCCTTCTTTAACAAGCTTATCGAAGATTTTGCCTGCATCTTCTTCGGCTTTGTTATACGCACCTAAACCGGCCAACCAAATTTGGCGAGCAGAGTCTTTTATTTTGTTCGACAGTTGCTTTTCATCTGAAAGCGCTTCTGAGTGCGTATCTTCAATATTTTCTTTATCGGACATAACCAACCAAACCTCAGTGCATATAAACGTTAGGCCATAAAATAACTTATTTAAGGTATTCTAAATCAAGCGATCGCGTTTCTCACTAAAAACGACTCGAATTTACCTCTTATGTCTCGTTTAAGACAAATAAATTGGTCTATTTCTATTTATTAACTATAAATTTAGATAACGACATAAAAATAACATAAACCAATAAAAGGGTCTCACCATGGGAATGAGAGCAAAATATACTCTCATTGAATTATTAGTAAAGTGGCTAAATCGCGAACACCCTCCAAGAGAAATACCTCTCAGCGACTTCGAGCAAGTTCGCTATGAAATCAAGCCAGGTGACGTCATTCTGGTGGAAGGCCGAACGCGCGTAAGTGACGTAATAAAATTACTTACACAAAGCCGCTGGTCTCATGCCGCCCTTTATTTAGGACGGTTACACGAAATAAACCACCCCATGAGTCGTGAACGCGTAAAGTCATTTTTTGACGGCCAGCCCGACGTCCAGCTCATTGTAGAAAGTGAACTTGGTAAAGGCACCGTTGTTCGCCCTCTCACAGTATATGATCGTGACCATATACGCATCTGTAGGCCAAGAGACCTTACCTACAGAGATATGCAAAGTGTCGTTAACTATGCCGTCAGTCGATTAGGGACAGGGTATGATATACGCCAAATATTTGATTTAGCGCGATTCTTATTCCCATGGTGGATAATGCCTCGCCGATGGCGCTCTAGCATATTTCAACACAACATTGGTTTAGCAACCAAAACCGTGTGCTCAACCATGATCGCAGAAGCATTTGCATCGATTCAGTACCCTATTCTTCCTCTGGTTAAACGCAACGATAAAAACGAAGTAAAGGTATATAGACGAAACCCAAAGCTATGCACACCGAGTGACTTCGATTACTCCCCTTACTTCGATATTGTAAAATACCCGTTCATTGACTTCTCTCGGAGCAAACCGCATTACCGTTTAATGCCTTGGACGCGAGAAGGTGTACTTAAAGGTACTGAAGAAGGTCAGTACATTACTGATACACAAGAAGAAATTGAAACAGCAGAAAAAGATACATCAAATAAAGAGTAAATAGCTCAATTTTGATAGCACATTAACGGCTAGCAGGCGATTAATATATGCGTAAATGTGATTAAAAAACATACAATATTCAGTTGTATTATCGACATCTTAGTTAATACTTAGATGTGACAGGTTTGCATAACCCTGCTGCCTGTCTAGTAGGAAGTCTTTCATGGATACTACTCACACTCTTCCCGGCTGCCTTCCCCAGGTATCCGGGTTTTTTTGAAAACTCTATAATATCAATGATGTATAGTTATAATATTTTATTCTAATCTTAATTGTTACCAGTAAGTTACCACTTTTGGTTAAAATAGGCTCCTTAACCTTAAATTAGATAAGGTCGTTGAGACAATATAGGATAAGCGTACCTTGTTCTATCAAGACTCACTATACAAACTAAATTTGTATCGAGTAATAGAGGCTGCCAGCCTTGATCGCCCTCTCACGAAGACTTAATCATTAGTATTACTGTCAGGCCCGTAGGAGCCGTGAATCAATGTAGATGTAAAATTTAATACTTTTAAAACCAGTTTACAAGACATGTTACAAGTTCAGCATATCGGAAGATACGATCAAGTGAACAGAGCCATATAGCTAAGGTCAGGGTTCCCAAGCTTTACGCATTTTTGCAATGGTACTTTCGGGGACATCGTGAATACTTTTGTAATTCCCATTACAAACAACTGTCACCAATTCAGCATTGAATTGTTTAGCCATCTTTATATATGCCTCCATTTCCCAACGTTTGATAAAGGTATTGGATACAGCAACACTTTGACCTTTCTCTAAATGTGATGAGCACATCTTCTGACACCACTGATGAGCTTCACTCAATCGTTTAGGGTTAAATTGATAGGCACCATTTTGCCACATGAAAAACTGATCTGTTTCAAGGTGAATGGCGTCTATCTCTTTCGCTAGCGTTGATTTTCCACTGCCAGGAAGCCCACGAATGAGCGTAAGTGTTAACTGGGGATTTTTCGCCACTAAGATTCCACTTTCATCTGAATTAAACTATCGCCCATACTATTCGAAATGATAAACCAGTACTAAATTGCCCTTTTATTACTTATAACAGCACCATTAAACCAAGCCTTAATAGACTCTAATGTAACTCCACTTACCCTTTTGTTATATTTCAGGTGGACTTGATCAATTGAATAACTGCGTCCACAAACAAGCTTAAGACCTAACGTTGCCCTTTCTGGCTCCAATACTTTATAAGCATAATATTCCCCTCGAAATATACGCGCATGATAACTGGCAATACAGTGATGCTGTGCCTTTCCCTCCCGATGAAGGTCATGATTATTGGTAATAGGAATAATATGCGGTGTACCTGCTATTGGTGGCTCGCTGTATGTGAGTAAGGGTAGTTTTTCACAACTTTTCTCGTTAATTACTTCAGCTAATTTATCATGAAGATTAGTCAGCTGGTGCATGTCTTTACAGATACTTATGCGGCGAGTAATGTTTCTAATACCCAACTCTGCCGCCATATTTAACGTATCTTCAAAAATCATATCAAATTCTTTCCAGCTCCACCCCTCTCCATATTTTTGTATAAGTTTGGATGATTTCAAATCAGGGAAGCGCTGTAAAAGTTCCAGAATGTGGCTATCAAGATAAGGTAAATGACTTAAATGTCGAGCATCACTAGCCCAGTCATAAGTGGTCATTAACTCATATTCATAATCGCTAAAATAGTTAAATTTAAGCTTTAAGATGAGTTTTAAAACAGCCTTGCTATCACCTAAACCACATGCAGATATAATGTCTGTTCTTTTAGCTGAAAAGAGGCTCAAGACATAACTAGAGTCCCAATGTTTCAAATGTGCTGTTTTTAATACCAACCATACCAACTGAGGTGTGCTTTCAAACAACTCCCGAGCATACACAGACCGGCTAATACACCAAAGAAGTGGATATAACGTACCTCGATACTTTGATTCATACGCTACTAGCTCATCTTGTAGCCCTTCTGGAAAAGTTGATAACCATGGGGCCGCATCTTCTGTTCCATTAAGCGTCGCAAAAGGTACCCCTAAATCACTAAGTGCAGACATCCTTTGATCTTCTGTGTCGGCAACGCCAGACCAAGAAATACCTTTAGCCCATGACGTAATTGTTACTACGCACTCATATCCAAAATACTGAGAAAAGTTAATGACCAGACTGTTATTGTTGTCGACCTCAACCTGTAGCAGGTCTCTTGTATTGTTAACCATAAAACATCCTAAATCTTTAAACCCTTACCAAACTACAAGCGCTATGCTAACTGGTTGGTGCGACACTAAATGTCGTTATTAATGAATCAAACCAACAATGTACTTAACCTCTCTTTAATCTCGTTCCTAAAGGTTACACCTCATAAAACTTAATCACATTCCCCCACCCAAGCGCTTCTTCCGCCTTTTGTCTCGCATCAGACTCTGTATAAGCAGACACATGAACAGTGTTGCCATATTGATCTATCGCTATATACGTTTTCATATCAATTACCGTCTCGCTTTTCTTGCTAACTTTTTAGCTTGTTTCTGTTTCTTACGGTCAACACTACTGTGTTTAGTTTTAACACATGCATAACTTCCATCACGCATTAATGCTTTACCCTTGGGTGATTTAATAAATTGAATCGCATCACTACAACTTTCTCGTGCAGCATCCCTTATTAGCTGTTTCATGCTATGGGGTGATTTAACTTTGTTGCACTCGCGCAGCTTTTCCCAGATTATCATCGCCATATCAAATTTAACTTGTGCTTTTTCTTCAGTGGTTTCGCACGCTTTTAAAGCTCTATCTGATACCGATAATGCCTCATCTATGTATTCGGATTTACTTTTAATCAGGTTAAATAGTTGATGCTCATAATGAAGAAACTGAGGTAGATTCGGGTAATGATCAACCATACTCTTTAGACCTAGTTCAGTCTCAGGTTGCTTCCCCCAGTAACCCTTAAGCGTGCAATATCCTCGATAATATAGTGCCCCATCGGACTGTCTAGATTCAGCACTAATAAGCGCAGTTTTGGCTTTTTTCTTAAGTACGTCATTGTTAACGTCTTGCTCCCATTGCGATATCTTATTTTCAAGGTCTAACGTAAATGAACGTTTTTCAAGTGCATCAACCCCTGCACTTACCCAGGCCAAGTATTGTTGATGGTCTTTCTTGTAAAATATTTCTTGTAGAATTCTAATTGCTTGATGGTGCGCCATGCCCCCCGCTTCCAGAACTAAATCAAGACCTCGCTTATATTGCGACCGAGCCATCAAGTACATGCCAAACTGATAGGCCGCCTCGCCTGTTGTGTCGACTTTTAAAGCATGTTTAAAACAGCTATCAATAGTTTGACTTTCTGGCAGCATCAGTTGCTTTTTTATATACACATTAGCGTACATTAACCATGTTTCATGATGCCCTTGGCGGTGCGCTTTATCTAACCAATAACTTAAATCTCGCTGCAGCAGCTTTATATGCTCTTTCTTTTCGTTGCCTGTGACTTCTCCCTGCTTAACACTTAATTCAATTAATGACGAAGCGCGCTCGGCTAAAGAAAATGTGGCGTCTTTATTACCTGACAACGAGGCAACCACTTGTTCAGCCAGCTCTGAAACGACAGGCTCTTGCCATTGTTTGTTGTCTTCAGCTTGATTGTTTAGTTTAAAAGCCAAATATTGGGCAAGCTCAAACACACTAGTCATTAAACGCTTCAGCCTAGTTTTACTTACAGACGTATCGCTAGTCCACTGACCATCAAAACACTGCGTTATATGTGCGCTTTTATTGGCTTCTCGTCGAACCTCATTTAATGCTTCAATAATATAAGGCGGTACTTTGCCACAAATCGATATCTGGTTGATCTTATCGACCAAGTCACCTGAAATAGGTGGAGTGAGATTTAACCTGTCGCTCACTTCGTGACACCACAACTCCACAAATAACCGTGCTTTTAATAAACAGCACGAATGATCAGTTGCATAATATTTATCTGCCTCACTGCTTACCCGATATAGTTCGGGGAAGGTATGCTGTAAGAATGCGTAGTTATCGGTGGATTTAAGTGTTGTTGCGTTAGATAAATAGGCTACTTGTGTCATGGCTTGATCCTTCTAATTTATGAGAAATTCAGAAGGTTATGATGGCGATATTCTTGAAAGGATAAAAAGGACAACTAGAGGACAAAAGTGAGGCCATGAAACATAAGGAACAATGACGTTCATGACCGCAGGCGCAGAGTTTTAAGCTGAATTGGTACCATTCACCGTTACCAAGCTCTGCATCTTCACAAGCAGCTATATTTCACTCCCAAGTTTTTCCGCCAAAGCCTGTCTAGCTACATACTCCCTTAAATGTTTAAACGGATATGGCATAACTGTTAGCTGGCGGTGCCGAATATGAAGTGCAGACAGCAGGTCGAGTACTTTTTTAGGTACGTCTTCACGATTAGTGACGATCTGACGAATTTGGCAAAATTTAGGTATTGAACTGCGAACACTGCCTATAGCGCCAACATAATACTGCTTGCTCTCAGCATTATAGAAAAAGCCTTGCGTTGCTTCAAAGTGACCGCTGTCCCAACTACGTAAAGAGTCTTTAAGCTTGAATCCTTTCTCGCTCATCAACCATTCATAGAAGTGTTTGCCTGCACCTTTGTTATGAACTTGAGAAAGATCAGACCAAGCGATCGACTTTTCATTTTGATTAGCCGCCAAAACCGTTTGCAACTGATCTACCAAAATACCGGCTTTATCAATATTTGGGGCTACTTGCTCGATAAACTCAAGTATCCAATATTTTTCAATACCTTTACTTCTGCAATGATGAATTTCTTTAAGCGTTTCACTGAGCGCCTCAAATTCAGGGAGTGCAACGACTCCTGTATCCATAAATATATAGTAATCACCCGAAGCTTCATCTAGTAAAAACGGGGCGGACTTGTCATCTATTAGGTGCTTATGCTCTCCAAAATCAAGCAACAAGTCATCTGACTCCAGCTCATTGTAAGTATCAAATTCCAAGAGTTCGTTACAGACTTTCATGACATTCAACTTATATGAGCGGTCTTTCCAATTTACTTCAGGCAGACCGAAAATCCACCCTTCTGGAGGTTGATAGTCTGAAAGTAAAAAACGTCTAGATTGCACTTCATGTTTAATGAAAAGCTCTTTAAGTAATACTTCAGCCACACTGCGATTAAGCAACGTTTCACCTTTCTTTAAAAGAATTAGGTTTTCTGCCTCAGAGGATTGAATGACTGCGTTAGGGTGCTGACGTTTGATCCGCTTATATGGGTCATCCTCGTCTGTCTCGTAGCTATCAACATTTTCAACCAAAAGCAGATTTAAGCCACCTTCTGTGGGGATATTGGTGTGTTCAACCACAAAGCCTTCTCTTAATAAGTAGCTTTCAAATAACACACTTGCCTTTCTATTCTTACCGTAATCAATTAATGCAATGGGGAATTGCCGTAGATGCTCGAAAATTTTGTTATAACATTGCTCGACTGACTTTGTAGCGTTACGCCATTCCTCTCGTACACTACTCTCTATTTCATCAAACTCGATTTCTAAAGCCCCCTCATAGCAGGACTGAAGATCATCTATAAACTGAGCCAGAATACCCAATTTACTCATCTGAAAATTCATATAAGAATCGCTGGTCACATCCACCATAGCCACGGTGTTCTTTCTACCGCCTCTAAAGCTACGTTTGATGTAATCCCCCTTGGCACTCTTAGCGACTAACTGAGCCCACTGATCAAAACTATAACGAGTACTGTTCTGGACATCTCGATAGAGCGCTCCGTCAGGAGCAGTGTGATAGGAAACAGGAGTAAACGTTTTGACTCCAAGTGCCAAGCGCTGTCCTTGGTTAAGCAAACATGGCTGAAGGTCCACTTCTAGTGTCACTAGCGTGGTCTCTTTAATCCCTTTTTTAGGTGTCTTAACCGCTTTGACTACATAAAATAGCCCTTCTGCTTCAAAACGACTCATACCTGAACTTACATCATCGCCTTTAATTAAGTGAGGCATCGCTTTGATTAACAAGCGCGCCAACTGCCAGTCAGGTAAGTTGCTAGCGCCATCAATGGGAACTTCTGTGATTGCTAACCGCTGATCATCTAATTGGCACGACGAATTGGCAGGTAATAGAACCAAATAACAGCTAAACTTCCAATTTTGCACCAGGCTCAATACCTTACCTGTACCATAAAGCGATCTTACAATGTTCTTATAGCTCGTTCTACGTTCTGATTTCTCAAGACCTCTATAACTAATTTGATAAACTTTAAATTTATCTTGTATAGCGACTCGGTCTAACGCAATATTTTTTACTTTAGTCGTTTTAACAATACTCACTGTTTAACCCTTCCACTGGTAGACATAGCCACTGTGCTAACTCTTCAAGCACACTTATAATCGTTTCTCCAGACTCGCTATCAATCAAAGCTGGGATGGTTATCACTTGCGCTCTACTTTTACTTGTTTCTAATAACGTAGAGTCTAAATAGCTAACAGTACCTGGCGTCCCAAGCGCATTACAAAACACAAACCTTTTAATCTCACTCTTAGTTGATATATTTTCTAATTTTTTAATTAATTTTTGTGGGTCACCAAGGCCAACGCCCTGCCAGTGTTTAAAATCAACAAAGGCATCGCCAAAATCGCTTTTTATAACACCGTCGAAGTGTTCATATAACTCAATTGGCACGCGGTCCACTTCAAGTCCTACAGAATCTAACAACGCTATACAGGCTTGCTCACCCAGCGCTCCTTTATAGATATTCGTAAACATTACCGGCGTCATTAAGCGTTTGCTGTTTTTCCAGCAAGTAGCCCAACCATGCTCAATAAACCATTGCCTCACCGTGTCGTTTTTAACCATCGAAGTGAGGCCCGATTCGTGTTCACTCACTTCATTAGCTTCATTTGCGAAGTCAAAAAAATGAAAATCATTCAGTCTATTTCTATTATCGAGATCACCGTCATAGCGATAGCTTGACGGTAAAGGGCTCTCGACGTAAAACCTTGACCAATCTGAGTGACTCTCCTCACCCGTTGGAAACTCCAACAATTGCTCTCTAATCGCTTCCCAATTCTGTATACCCTTAACATCAGGATGTTTCATCAAGCGAGCCAATAAGTTAAACATATAGAGTGCCGACTCTTTATTATTACGAATAGCAAGATTCTGCTGACGATGTTTCATTCTGTCTTTGTTATCTGGCACTTGATATTGCTTAGAGTAATCAACAAGAGCGGTATATTCATTAGAAAATAAAGCGGTATCTCGATGATCTTCTGACATGAATTCAACCAGCTCGTGGTCAGCAAATAAATGGATTTCGCGTCGTTTAAAAGCAGTTCTTGCAGTACGCCCAACCGCTTGTTCAATTAACTTACACACTGTGTGTCGATAATCATCTGTCTGGTAATAACGCTTCAATAAAGCTGGCCGAGGTTGATTATTTAATATCGCCAAACACCAAGACTTAGCCTCAACGGGTG